>MGDH01000004.1:2349-84236 GCA_001790855.1 Candidatus Schekmanbacteria bacterium RIFCSPLOWO2_02_FULL_38_14
ATTTCAACTCTGAAATTTTTGGCTTGCAGATATGCTTTGGATTTTCAGCTGTCCTGCCGCAGTAGTCGCAAACATAGGCATCCTTCAGCTCGGCATAAACAGGGTTGCACAGGTGGCTAACATCTGTTGATAACCTGCCGCAGGTTTTGCAGGTATAGGTTTTGTTCTTTTTTGCCTCAGCCATTTTTGAGCTCCTTTCTAATTTAAAATGGTTTATACTTGAATACAAACTCAAATTTCAAAAGTCAAATTACATGGCGTCAGCAACCATCACTTCAGCATCAGTCCGCCGTCAACCACTATTGTCTGACCCGTGATGTAGCTTGAATCCTTACACAGGAAAACAACTGTTTTTACAATATCCCCGTAGTCTCCAAATCTTTTGAGCGGAATTTTTTTCAGAAAACCTTCCTTTGCCTCTTCATTTACGTCATCCGGAAAGCTTATTGTGCCAGGGGCAATTGAATTGACCTGAATATGAGGCGCAAGAGAAAGGGCAAGGCATTTTGTAAGCATTATTACACCTGCCTTTGATGCGCAGTACGCCATGTAAGAGGGCCATGCTTTTATTCCTCCGAGAGAAGAAATATTTATTATCTTGCCATTTTTTCTTTTCTTCATTCTTTCAGAAACAATTTTAGAGCAGAAAAAAAGTCCCTTGAGATTTACATCCACAGTAGTATCCCATATTTCCTCTGTAACCTCTTCAAGTGGAGCCCTTTTTATAACTCCTGAACTATTAACTAGAATATCAATCCCGCCAAAATTTTCTTCTGCCGTTTTAACCATTTTCTGAATCTGTGGAACTTTTGAAATATCAGCTCTAATCGCAATAGCATTCACTCCCATTTTTTCTGCTTCTGCTCTTGTTTCCTCAGCGCCTTTTTTTGAGGAAGAATAGTTTATAATTAAATCTGCTCCTGCTTTAGCAAGTCCGAGTGCAATTGCCTTTCCCATATTCCTTCCTGAACCAGTGACTAATGCTACTTTGTTTTTAAGTTCCATAAAAAATAATTTTTAGTTCATAGTGATAGTTTAAGCTACCGTCATTGCGAGCGAAGCGAAGCAATCTCATCTTTTGCTACCAACTGACATTTGTCAACTCTGATGTGAGATTGCTTCGGGGCTTTGCCCCTCGCAATGACATTGGTTTTTTTTCAGTAACCTATCAAGTCAACAACAAACTTCTTACTGTTTAAAAATTCTCTCAATCTCCCCATCACTCATCAGCCTTTTTTCTCTAATGACATCAATGATTGACTTGCCGGTCCTGTTAGACTCCTTTGCAACCTCTGCTGCAGCTGCATACCCGATATAGGGGTTAAGGATTGTTGCCAAACCAAGGCTGTTTTCTGCATATCTCCTGCAAATATCTTTATTTGCGGTTATTCCCTCAACACATTTTTCTCTTAAAACTTTTAATGCATTTGTTAATATTCTTAGTGATATTACTACGTTAAAAGCAATCACAGGCATCATCACATTAAGTTCAAGCTGTCCTGCCTGTGCTGCCATTGATATCGTAAGGTCATTGCCAATGACCTGAAAAGCAACCATAGTTGTCATTTCTGCCATGACAGGATTGATTTTCCCGGGCATTATTGAAGAGCCGGGCTGCACAGAAGGAAGGTTGATTTCATCAAAACCTGTTCTTGGTCCTGAGCTCAAAAGCCTCAAGTCATTGCAAATTCTCACAAGGTCAAAGCAGAAGCCTTTCAGGCTTCCTGAAAGCTCGACAAATGGCGCCATGCTTTCCATTGCCTCAAAAAGGTCAGGAGATGATTTCAAATCCAATCCTGTAATCCCTCTTAAATTTTTCACAACCCTTTCTCTGTATTTTGGATGGGTATTTATTCCGCTTCCCACTGCGCTACCGCCAATTCCAAGGAGTCCCAGAGAGACGATTGCATTTTCCGCTCTTTTCTTCCATTTTCTGACAGATTCTCCATAGGCGCCAAACTCATTTCCAAGAGTCATCGGCACAGCGTCCTGAAGATGGGTTCTTCCTGATTTAATAATAAATTTAAACTCCCTTCCCTTTAACTTAAAAGCCTTTCCCAGAGAATCCATTTCAGAAAGAAGTTTTCCCAAAAGTTTCAGTGATGCAATTCTTATTGCTGTGGGGAAAACGTCATTGGTAGACTGACTCATATTTACATGGTCATTTGGATGGACAAGGCTGTTGTCTCCCTTTTTTCCGCCAAGGATTTCACAAGCCCTGTTGGCAATTACTTCATTTAAATTCATATGGGATGATGTTCCTGCGCCTGCCTGAAAAGCATCCACAGGGAAATCCCCCTCAAACCTTCCCTCCAGAACTTCCTTTGCAGCTTTAATTATTGCCTCGCCTTTTTTTTTATCCAGTTTTTCAAGCTCCATATTCGCCTTTGCAGCTGCTATTTTAATTTCTGAAATGGCATTTATCATTTCCTTTGAAAGAGTGAATCCGCTGATAGGAAAATTGTCCACAGCCCTTGAAGTCTGAACACCGTAGTATTTATCATCAGGTATTAGTTTTTCACCAAGATAATCCTTTTCTTTCCTGTATTTCACTTAATACTCCAGTTGTTTTTCAAAACATGCAATGAGATAAACAATGGTGCAAATTCTGCCCCAGCAATGTGACAGGCAATTTGTAATCCCCCTTTACCCCCTTTAGGAAAGGGGGGATGGGGGGATTTTTGTACACCTAACTCGAAATGATTAACTCAGAAAAATTCAAATATCCAGAGTTCCGGTTCTTCAAGATATGCCTTTACTCTGTTCAGGAACTGGACAGCAGGCACGCCGTCAACAACCCTGTGGTCAAAGGAAAGGCAGAGATTCGTCATCCACCTCTTTGTTATTTCTCCCTTAACAACAACAGGCCTTTCCATTATCCTGTGGACACCAAGGATTGCAACCTCAGGGTAATTTATAATTGGCGTTGAAGCAATTGCCCCGAAAACTCCGGCATTTGTTATTGTAAAACTACCTTCGTGTATATCCTGAAGGGTTAGCTTGTCGCTCTGTGCCTTGATTCTGAGTTCATCAATCTCTTTTGCAAGCTCAACGACGCATTTCTTGTCTGCTGAATGAATTACAGGAACAACCAGGCCTGATTCTCTTGCAACAGCAATACCAATGTTATAGTATTTCTTAATCCGAATCTCATCTCCAACAAGGGAAGAGTTGATCATTGGATATTCTTTCAGCGCCTGCACCACTGACTTGATTATAAAAGGCATGTATGTCAGCTTTATCCCGTATTTTTCTTTTATTTCATCTTTTCGCTTGCTTAAAAAATCAACCCACCGTGTCATATCAACTTCATCCCATGTGGTAACATGGGGAGCCTCGCGCTTGCTCTTTACCATATGCTGGGCAATCATTTTCCTTACAGCTGTCAGATGAACAAACTCCTCTTTCTTTGAATCAGCGGGTTTCCAGAATTCAGGGCTTATCTCTGCCTGCTCCTCTTCAACTATTGCCTCAATACGTCTTTCAACTAAAGCCATTATATCTTCCTTTGTCACTCTTCCGCCTGCGCCTGTTCCCTGAATAATGGCAGGGTCAACTCCGTATTCATTTGCAAGTTTTCTCACTGCAGGAGAATACCTCTTCTTTTCAGTTTCTCCTGCCTCCACTGCTTTTAAAATATCTTCAGGTTCTCTGAGGGTTCTGGGTTTTTCTTCTGTTTTTGCATCTGAAACAGTTTCTTCAGCAAGTTTTTCTCCCGGCAAAAGAATGATTGCAAGTTTAGCCCCTATAGGAACTGTCTCTCCCTCCCTGACAAGTATTCTGGCAAGAATCCCGTTCTCAAGGCATGGCACCTCAACATTCACCTTATCAGTAATTATTTCAACTAACGGCTCATCTTTTTTTATCTTTTCGCCCTCTTTTTTATGCCATTTCGAGATAGTCCCTTCAACTACACTCTCGCCCATTTGAGGCATTTGTATTTGAACAGGCATTTTATTAACTCCTTACTAATATGCTGCAACTTTCCTCACAGCATTTATAATCTTTTTAGGATTCACCATAAAAAAATCCTCCATTGGAGGAGCAAAGGGCATTGTTGGAATATCAGGTCCCGCAACCCTTGTGACAGGAGCATCCAAATATTCAAAAGCCTCTTCTGCAATGATTGCTGCAATTTCACCTCCAACACCTCCGGTCTTGTTAGCCTCGTGAACTATTACGGCTTTTCCTGTTTTCTTCACTGATTCAAGAATTGTTTCTTTATCAATTGGAAGCAATGTCCTCAAATCTATTACTTCAGCAGATATTCCTTCCTTTGAAAGTTTCGCAGCAGCTTCAAGAGAATAATGAACCATTAATCCATAAGTTATTATGCTGACCTTGTCACCTTTTGTCCTAACTTGAGCCTTGCCAATAGGAACAATATAATCTTCCTCTGGTATATCCTGTTTTATGCTGCGGTATAGTTTCTTATGTTCAAAGTATATCACAGGATTACCATCACGGATAGAGGCTTTCAGAAGCCCTTTTGCATCATATGGTGTTGAAGGAAATACAACCTTTAATCCCGGCTGGTCAACAAACCATGCCTCATTGCTCTGTGAATGGTAAAGCCCTCCGCCGATTCCTCCGCCACAGCAGACTCTGAAAACAACAGGAACCTTGTAACTCCCTCCTGACCTGTATCTCAGTTTTGCAGCCTGCTGTATTATCTGGTCCATTGCAGGAGTAATGAAATCAGCAAACTGTATCTCAGGTACTGCCCTCATTCCCATCAATGCAGCCCCGACAGCCCCTCCTGCAATAAATGCCTCAGAGATAGGAGTGTCAATCACCCTCATTGGACCAAATTTTTCCTGCAACCCTTTGGTCGCTTTGAAAACTCCTCCGTATAACCCGATATCTTCTCCCATAAGAAACACTCTCTCATCCCTTTCCATCTCTTCTGCAAGGGCTTCAGTTATTGCTTCGATAAAGGTTACTTTTTTCACTTTCATTCTCCTTCATAATATACATCCTCAAGTGCTTCTTCCGGAGCCGGATAAGGGCTCTTTTCAGCAAACTCCACAGCCTCGTCTATCTCTTTCTCAATCCTTCCAAAAATCTGATTTTTTTCCTGCTCACTCAAAATCTTTTTCCCCAAAAGGTATTTCTCAAAACGGGGAATCGGGTCTTTCTTTTTCCACTCTTCCACTTCTTCGCTTGCCCTGTAATTTGCAGGGTCTATTTCTGAATGGCCATACCAGCGATAGGTTCTGCATTCTATGAATGTGGGTCCGTCGCCTTTTCGCGCTTTTTCAATGGCTGCACCTGCAGCTTTCTTTACTTCAACGACATCATTCCCATCAATCGTAACTCCTTCAAAACCATACGCCTTAGCCCTCTCTGAAAGAACTGTAAGCGCGGTCTGAAGATTTAAAGGTACTGATTCAGCCCAAAGGTTGTTCTGGCAGATGTACACAATTGGCAGTTTATGAATTCCCGCAAAATTTAATGCCTCGTGGAAACCTCCCCTGCTTGTAGCCCCATCTCCAAAAAAACTCAAAACCACATTGTCAGTTTTCTTTATCTTAAAAGCCAGTGCTGCTCCTGTTCCAACAACAACCTGCCCTGCCACAGTGCTTGCAGGGGTTATGACATTCAGCGGGGCATAGCCATAATGGCAGGGATGTGATTTCCCTTTATCAGGGCTGGTTTTGCGGGCATAAATCTGAGCCATAATATATTTTATTGGAACGCCTTTTGCAACGTTTGCGCCTATCTCTCTGTGTGACGGCGCAATAACATCCTCCTTTTTCAATCCATAGGTTGGAACTACTGTTGTTGCCTCCTGTCCAACAGCGGAAAAATAGGTGCCTGTAAACCTTGCCTGCTTGAACAGTTTTCGCGCTCTCTCATCAAGGTTTCTTGTTAATAATAATAAATAATATAATTCCTTTAGCTGGTTATTTTCTGGTTTGTTAGCTATTGCAATCACCCCCATCTGATAAAATAATTACATAGTGAGTACATTCCCTGTAGCTTGCAGGCTGTTCGACAATTCCTTTTCCGTCATTGCGAGCGACCAAAGGGAGCGTGGCAATCTCAGTTTTAGCTGTAAGCTGATAGCTGTCAGCTTTAAAGCGAGATTGCTTCGTCGCTTCGCTTCTCGCAATGACATTGTCGGGCAACTTGCTTGGCTGTGGAGAGCTTTAGTTTGGTATTTATTTGGAATTTGAGATTTGAAATTTACCATAATACATCCTCATAACCTTATGGTCCCACATGAGTAAACCTGAAACCGTCTTCTTCTTCAAACCATTTGGGAAACCGTTCAAGAATTTCAAGCTCAGTCTTTAAAATCCTTTCATGGTTTTTTTCAAAACCTGCCAGGTATTCAAGCATACACTTTCCGCTTAAATCCTTGGCTTTTGACGCTCCGAGGGAATAGAGCTTATATGCCTCTCTCTCTTTGCTGATAGCTATCTGAATAAGTTCCTTTATGGCAATCTCTTCAGTATTGATGGTTTCTTTTCTTTCTCTCCCCCTTGGCGGGATAGGGGGAAACTTTTCTCCTGTAAGCTCGTTGTATTTCTTCAGGAGCATTTCTTTATGAAGTTTTTCTTCTCTGGCAAGGCTTAAAAGCTTTTCCTTTACAATTTTGTTTTTTACTTTCTGGGCTAATTTTCTGTAAAGTTTATAAGATTCCTCTTCTGACCTTGCACCGATTCCCAGAATTTCAACTGCTGTCAAATCCTTGTCAATCATTGTAGGCCTTTTCTTTTTAAAAGCTTTCCCCTTGCCTCTGCATTGAGGCAAGGGGGATATTCTTATAATTTAATTCAAAATCTCAACAAACTTTTCTCTTGGTGCCCCGCATCGCGGACATTTTTCAGGCGGTTCTGAACCTGTGTAAATATATCCGCACACACCGCACCTCCATTTTCTCACTTACATATCTCCCTATTATTATGCAGGTTTGCATGCATCCACAGGACATACCTCGGCACATGTTCCACAATCAGTGCATTTTGCCGGATCAATTACATATATTGTTTCACCAGAACTTATAGCCTTTTCAGGGCAACTTTCAGCACAGGCTCCGCAGGCAATACATTCCTCAATTATCTTGTGAGACATTTTCTCTCCTTATTCTTTAAGAACTATAATTTTGTATTTCTCTACCAATATGAGCCAATTATCTATTCTTTTGTCAAATATTTTTTGACTTCGCCAAGAACTTTTTCAATTGCTTCCTTCAGTGAAGCTTCCATTAATATTCCTGCCGCGCGCACATGTCCGCCGCCATTTAAACGGTTGGCAATTTTGTTCACATTATAATCATCTTTTGACCGCAGGCTGACTTTTACCTCTTTTCCGTTTCTTTCTAAAAAGAATATTGAAACTATAACTTCTCTGATATCGCCAAGCATATTGACAAAACCGTCAGTTTCTTCTGTATTCAGGTTAAACTCTTCAAGCATTTCTTTGGTAACATAAAACCAGGCAACTTTTCCTTCGCATTCTATATTTAAATTTGAAAGGGCTCTCCCTAGTACTTTCATTCTTGATGGTGAACGTCTCTCATGAATCTCCCTGTAAATCTTTTCAGGCCTGATACCTTTCTCAAGAAGCCTTGAGACAATCATATGGACTCTTGAAGTGGTGCTTGGGAACCTGAATGAACCTGTATCTGTCATTATTGCAACATAAATCCCTGTAGCTATATCTTCATTAAGAGGAATCTCAAGAGATTCTCCAAGGTCATATATCAACTCCCCTGTTGAAGAAGCCCTCTCATCTATTATATTTAAATCTGCAAAACCTGAGTTTGACGGATGATGGTCAACACAGATTTTCAATGCCTTGCTCTCTCTCATAATAAGAGAACCAAACTCCCCGACTCTTTCCCAGTTGCTGATATCAACAACAAAAATCACATCAGCCTTCCGTATGATGTTTATATACTCTTTTGAAAAAACTTTTATGTCACCATATTTACTTAAAAACAGATAGTTCTCAGGTATTGGACTTTCATTTATAATAAAAGCCTCTTTGCCAATTTTTTTAAGCATAGCTGCAAGAGCAACTTCTGAACCAAGCCCGTCACCATCAGGATTTATATGGGTTGTAATTAGGAACTTAGAATGTTCCCTTATGATTTCTACTACTTTTTCAAACATATTTCGTTATTCTTCTATCCTTAGCTTATTTACTTTTATGTTAAAAAATTCTAAATCCAAAATCCTAAACAATATCTAAATCCAAAATTCAAATGTTCAAAAATGGTTTGGATTAATGTTTTGGATTTAGGTCATTAGAATTTTGAATTTGTTTACCCCGCTTAGAAATTTTAATTTCTAACGGGGTTTAGAATTCAGAAATTAGGATTTAGGATTTCATTATTTATTCCCTTACATAAAGATCAAGCTCATAATCATCAAACGGCTGGTGAGTCAGTGCCCTGTACTCTGCAACCAGTATCTGCTCGTGTCCCCGCTCATCCTGAGCAAGGAGTTCCATTACCTCTTCAAGAAGCTTGTCTTCAGCCTTATCAGCCATCTTCATATAGTGGTTATGGGCTTTTCTCTCAGCATTTATGGCAATCCTCAGGGCATCAATCTGGTTGGTCTTGCTCTCGACCATATTTCTTGCCATTTTTATCCATTTTGCCCTTGGCTTCATTTCAGGCAAAGGGTCACTTGTAAGGCTTTTATGTCTTTCTGTCAGGATTTTTTCATGCCTCTTCTCATCCCCTTCAAGAAGATTGAACACTCTTTTTGCTTCCTTCTTTTTGGTGCACTTTGCCGCTTCTTTATAAAAACCCTGCGAATCAATTTCAGCGTGAATAGCCTCCTTCATCAATTTTATTATGTCTTTTAAACTCATTAATTCCTCCTCCTCTGAATAAAATTATTTCAGGTTACTATATAAAACATGAGATTCATCATCCCTCATAAATCGGTCTCTCTTTATTTGAAAACCAGTCGCTCGGATTTGACAGATATTCATAAGTGTTTTCTAAAATTTCATAATGATTGCTTTCTTCTTTAACAAGTTCTTCATAAAATGCCCTTTCAAGAGGATTATCTGTTTCATCTGCTCTCTTCTGGTAAAATTTATACCCCTTTGCCTCCATCTCTTTTGCTATCTTCAGGGCTTCTACATCTCCGGAATCAGCCCTGAGAATTTTTATAATCTCACCCTTTACTCTTGTAAAAATAGTTTCAAAGTCCGCAACTTTTTTCTTCCCCACACTCTTTTTACTTGCTTTGGGCCACTCGCCAGATTTCTTAAGCTTCTCATAAATTGACTTGACTTTTTCAATGTGTTTTTTTTCTTCATCAGCAATATATTTAAACATTTCCCTGCCAACTAAATTCTTGGTTTTTTTGTTTGCCTTTGTATAAAAATTATACCCGTCTTTCTCAAATTTTATAGCAAATTTAAGAGCCTCAAGAGCATCCTTATTACCACTTGCCATACTGCTACCCCCTTTTTTTCTCTTATTGGTTTTAAACTTTGTTACTTACTAAATTCCAAATTTCAAAACTCAAATTACCAAACCTGAAACTCTTCACAAAATTTTATAAAATCACCATCTCTCCGCAAGCCTTTTCCCGTACAGCTTATGAAAAAATTTATCTTCATCTGAAATATAGACTACATTTCCGCCAGCCATATTCTGCCCTGCTGTTTTCCCCTGTACAGAGGCACTATGCCATCCAAAATTTATTCTGTTAATCTTTTTATTTATATCATAAACCTGCGCAACATCCCCTGCTGCATAGATATTTGCAATGTTTGTCCTCAACTCCTCACTAACTAAAATCCCTTTATCGCATTTTATACCGCTGCCAGTCAAAAAGTCTGTATCAGGCTCAAGTCCGAGAGCCACACCTATAAACTGGCATTTTATCTCTTTGCCTTCGTCTGTAAAAACCAGGTATTCTTTCCCGTTGCTGTCTATAATATCATTTATTCCCTCATCAGGAAAAACGGAAATTCCTTCATCCCTGAGTTTTTTCTCTACCTCTTTTTCTGAAATATCTGTAAGTCCTGACGGCCAGAACAGTCCGGATTTGCTCAGATATATTATTTCTACCTCCTGTCTTTTGAGCGCTCTCAGCAGTTCAACTCCAATATATCCGCCGCCAAAAACAAGTATTCTTAAGGCGTTTTGAACCCTTTCTTTTAATCTGTATGCGTCAGCAAATGTTTTCAGTGTAAATACTTTTTCCCTGTGAACCAAAAGTTTCTGAGGAAATTTCTGTTTTCCTCCTGTAGCAAGAAGGAGAAAATTATATTTTTCCTTTTTACCATCGCTTAAAACAACTGCATTCTCATCAGGCAAGACCTTTAAAACTTTTTTACCGCTTATTACAGTTATGCCTTCTGAAACAGATTCACTTTTGAAAAATAAATCATCTTCTTTAAGCTCTCCTGACAGAAAATCGCAAATAGCAGGTCTTATATAAAAAGGGTTAACCTCATCTGAGATTAAAACAACCTCATTTTTTGCGTCCGAATCCCTGATCTCTTTTGCAGCGCTCAAACCTGCTGCCCCGCATCCAACAATTATGTATCTCATATATCTCTCCAGTTTCTCAATACCTCAGTAATAAGCCTTACGCCAACCCCTGTTGCTCCCCTTGGACTATAATCCCTGTCCCTGTCATTCCAGGCAGTACCCGCAATATCAAGATGCACCCACGGAAAATCATTAACGAATTTCTTCAGAAAAATCCCGCCAAGGATTGCTCCTGCACCGCCGTCGCTTCCGATATTTTTAACATCTGCTATATCGCTTTTAATCTGCTCGTCATATTCCTTCCACAGGGGCAGTTCCCATACCCTTTCAAATGTTTTTTCACCTGCCTTCCTGAACATATCCATCAGACCGTTATTGTTCCCCATCATCCCTATTGCCTGGTCACCAAGGGCAACAAAGCATGCGCCTGTTAATGTGGCAAGGTCTATAATTGCATCAGGATTGAATCTTTTTGCATAGTAGAGAGCATCAGCAAGTATCAGGCGGCCCTCAGCATCAGTGTTCTGTATCTCTATAGTTTTGCCTGAAAGGGAAACAACGACGTCTCCGGGTTTGGTGGCAGAGCCGCCGGGAAGGTTCTCAGTGGCAGGAATAAGCCCGACTATTCTCAAAGGAAGTTTTAAAGAAGCCGCAGCCTGAATCACTCCAAGAACAACAGCTCCTCCTGCCATGTCATACTTCATTTTGTGAAGGTTCCGGCTCGGTTTCAAAGAGATTCCCCCGCTGTCAAAAGTAATTCCCTTGCCAACAAGGGCTACAGTTTTATTGCCAGCATTTTTGGGACAATAATCAAGTATAATAAACTTCGGAGGCTCATAGCTCCCCTTGGTAACTGACAGAAATGCCCCCATTTTGAGTTTTCTAATCTCTCTTTCCCCAAGTACCCTGCATTTAAGCCTCAGTCGCCCGGATATTTCTCTTGCCTTTTCAGCCAGAAATGTCGGAGTTGTATAGTTTGCAGGTTTTACAATCAGCTCACGGCTCATATTAACTGCATCAGAAATTTTTTTCCCTATCTCAACCCCTTTTGATGCCTTACCAAAAGTTTTTTTGTTATTCAAAAGGAGAACTAGCTCTTTAATCTCTTTTTTCTCTTCTTTCTTTGCTGTTGCCAGTTTATCAAATTCAAAAAGAGCAAGCTCACTGCCCTCTGCTATGCTCTGGCAGAGTTCTTCTGTCTTAATATTGTTTGGAATTTTTTCCGGAATAGCTATGACAGCCTTGCTTATTCTTGCATCTCTGAGTCTTTTCAGAGCATTTCCTGTCTTTCTGCGGATTATATCAATATGTAAATCTTTACCCTTGCCAAGACCTGTAAGAAGCAGCCTTTTTGCATTAATAAACTGGTTTGTATGAAGGAGTGTGCTCTGGTCAATTTTTCCTGTAAATTCACCGCTTCCTGCTACATCCGCAAGCATCCCCTTAAGTGCTGAATTCAGTTTTTTGTATACCTCGCTGTCTTTATTGAACCCTTCAAAAAAGAATAGTATTATAGCTTCAGCTTTTTCTTTTTCAACTCTGCCGGTTTTAATTGATATTCTCATAAAAAACCAGGTTCCTTTCTAACGATTAGGTATCTTAAAATTCCTTTACTTCATACTAAGGTTTAATTTCTAAGTCAACGGATTTTGAAGCCCCTTGCAGCAAGTTTGCGAGCAGGTCCCTTGCTCGTCATTGCGAAAGGCTTTAGCCCTAGCAATCTCGCTCGGGATAAACTCCGCAATCTCGGTTTCTTATAAATCAATGAGTTCCAGATTGCTTCGTCACTTCGTTCCTCGCAATGACGGTCAAAAAGGGACTTTTTCAGAAAACTGCTATTTAAGGATACAAACTAAGCAGGGGTTCAAAATTTTGAACCCCTGCTATAATATTTTCTTTGAATCAAAGGATTAAATCTGTTTTCAGTTCAGAAATGATTTTAACTTTCTGATTCCCATGATTCTTCTCAGTTTATTGATTGCCTCTTCCTCTATCTGCCTTACCCTTTCTCTTGAAAGAGAGAAATCTTCTCCTATCTCTTCAAGTGTATGGTTCACATTAAAATCTATTCCAAAGCGCATTCTCACAATCCTTGCCTCTCTTGGAGATAAGGACTTCAAAACCTCGCGCAGTTGCTTCTGAAGCTCCTTGTCGCTCAAATCGTTTTCAGGTGAAGGAGAATCTGTATCCTCAACAAAACCCATTAATGTCGATTCATTCTCTTCTTCCTCATTGGTTTTATCAAGAGAAATAGGCTCCTTCTGAATATTCAATACCATTCTTGCAAAATCCTCAGGAACCTTTACCTTCTCTGCCATTTCTCTTATTGTTGGTTTTCTTTTAAACTCCTGAGACAGGGTTCTGAAAGCCCATTTGAGCTTTCTTATCTTTTCTACAATATGAACAGGTATTCTTATGGTTTTTGCCTGTCCCATAAGGGCTTTCATAATCATTTGCTGTATCCACCAGTGAGCATAACTGCAAAATTTTATCCCTCTCTTGTAGTCAAACTTGTCAATGGCAGTCATCAGACCAATATTCCCTTCCTGAACCAGGTCAAGCAACTGAAGCCCTCTGTTTTCAAACTTCTTTGATACGCTGACAACAAAACGGAGATTTGCTTTTATCAGTTTATCTTTTGTTTGTTTGTAAATTAACTGACCTTCCCTTATACTATTTGCAAGTTTCTTTAACTCCTCAGCAGAAACTACCGGTTCCCATTTCCCCCATTCATCCCTGTTCCCTGCCAGCCTTTTATCTGCTGTTAAATCCTTTCTCTTTGCACGCTTTCCCTCTTTCTTGCTGTTCAAAACCCCATTTGCTATCTCAATTGTTCTTTGACCAAGCGCCTCAATCTGGTCAAGGTTAAACGGAATATTTTTTATAAGGGATATAATTTCTCCGTGGCATTTCCTTGTGTCATTTTTTATTTTCTCAAATTTTCTGCCTTCCCTGCTGCACCTTTTCAGGAGCTTCAGATAAGAGTTTATCTGCTTTTCCTTATCTATTACCCTATCTATTACTGAAATAATCTGTTCTCTTTTTTTCTCAGCTCCCATCAGATACATTTCATCAAAGGGGTTTACCCCAAGCACCTCTTTTACTTTAATATTGCGCCCTTTTAGTTCCGTTCCGAGCCTGATTATCTCTGAAATGGAAAATGGGGACGCTATTACTGCTTTAGTGGCTTCATCCCGTGCTTTCTGAAGAATCTCAAAACTCTCAAGTTCCTTTTCACGGGTAAGGTAGGAGTTCACGCCTATCTCTCTGTAATATTTCAAAATAGGGTCTTCTTCAAAATCACCGGATTTATTTGAAGCGGACAAAAAACCCTTCTCGCCACTATTATCATTGAGCTCTTCTGAAACAATTTTTTCAGGTTCACTGTAAAGAGCAGTCTTAAGTTCATCATTTGACTCAGTTAATTCGTCATTAAGGGTTCTCATTGTTTTCCTTTCATAGATAAAAAAATGAAGGTTTATTTTAAACTCTGTTTATAAATCATTATTAATTTTAATCCTTCTCTCTAATCTAATTTCTTACGTAAACATCATTTTTATTAAAAAAAACTTAAATTACTGCGCTGAACAATTTGGGAACTTCTTTATACTTGCCTTTAATATTACATTCCCTGAGACAATTATTAATCTTCCTCTTGCATTCAAAACACTTCTTTACCAGTTCCTTGGATACCTCAATATCTTCCTTTATCTGCTGAAACTTCTCTATCCGCTCATCCAGACCAAAAGACCTCTTTTCAAGAAAATCATATATTTTTCTTGCAGCCTCCCCGCCAACACTGCTTTTTTTGCGTATAGTGAAGAGCTCTTTTATTTCAGAAAGGGTTAGTCCAACTGACTTAAGCCTCTGAATTGTCATAACTTTGTTAAAATCTTTCTTATCGTATCTTCTGAAGCCTCCTGCTGACCTCTCTGCAGGAAGTAAAATACCTAATTCCTCGTAATATCTGATAGTCCTCAGCGATATATTTGCCTTTTTTGCTAAATCTCCAATCTGCATTTTAAGCACCTCATTTTATTAATCAATCTTTATCTGCGCCCAATATATATAACCCTTACGTTAATGTCAAGTTTTATTTGAGATTTCTAAAAATATTTTAAGTTTTTTCATTAAGCCAGCCTTTTAGAGAAAATTCAATTGAAATCCATCCCTTGTTCCTTTAGGATTGAACCATTGTGAATAGATTTAGTTAACAGTAGTTAGTACTATTAACTTAGAACTAAATACTGACTACTATTCACTGTTCACTATATACTATCCGCTGTTAACTAACAGCTGACCAATGAAGGGAAAACTTGGCAGGCAGAAAAAAGTTTGACGTCATAATAGTCGGCGCTGGAGCTGCAGGGCTTACAGCAGGTATCTTTTGCAGGATGCGAAAACTCTCAACCCTGATAATTGATTACAGGGAGCCCGGCGGACAATTAACCTCTGTCTATTCATCCAAGCCAATAATGGATTATCCATCTTATGACCTGATTCTCGCAGCAGAGCTTGCAGGCAGCATAATCAGGCAGACAAAAAAACTTGGGATCGATTTCATTTCAGAAGAAAGGGCAGAAGATATAAAACCTGCAAAAGACGGGTTTGATATAACAACCTCCAGCAGTTCATACAGGGCAAAAGCAGTAATACTGTCCATGGGAATAGGAGTATTCAAGCCAAGGGCGCTTGGAATTATCGGCGAACAGGAGTTAATCGGATGCGGCGTCGCATATGGAATTCCTGAGATGAAAGCTGTAAAAGATAAAAGAATATTATGTGTTGGAGGAGGAAACAGTTCCCTTGAAGCAGCCCTCACAACAAAAGATGCGGCAAAGGAAGTAACTTTAATCCACCGCAATAAATCCTTTGAAGCCTATGAGTTTTACAGGGAAGCAATAATGAATTCTAAAGTTAAAGTAAAATTCCATACAGAGCTTAAGGAAATTTTAGGAGCTGAAAGGGTAAATGAAGCAATCCTCTTTAACCGTGAAGAAAAAAAATATGAAAAACTGAAAACTGATATGGTTGTAATAAATGCAGGGCTAATACCGAATTTCAAAAAACTCAAAGACTGGGGTCTTGAAGTTGACAGCGCAGGAGTAAAGGTCGATTCAGAAATGATGACATCAAAGGAAGGAATTTTTGCCTGTGGTGATATGGTTTCCTATAAAGGAAAACTGAAGCTTTTAATCTCTGCAAGCGGTGAAGGCTCTATTGCCGCAGAATCCGCGTTTAAGTATATATCAGAAAGATCTAAGTAAAAAAGCCATTACTTCCCATGCTGTCTGACAATTCCATGTCTGTCATTGCGAGCGACCAAAGGGAGCGTGGCAATCTCGATTTTAAGCTGTCAGCATTCAGTCATCAGCTATTAGATGAGATTGCTTCGCTATCGCTCGCAATGACATTGCCAAAGAGCCTACTTTACTGAGAGATAATTCATTTTTTAATCTTTGATTTTATCATCACACCAACGGCATCCTCACCACAAACTCAGTCCCTCTTCCAACCTCGCTGTCAACATCTATTGAACCGTCGTGCTTCAGAATAATTTCATATACAGTTGAAAGTCCAAGCCCGAACCCCTCTCCTTCATCCCTTGTGGTATAAAAATAATCAAATATTGAATTAAGGTTTTCTTTTGGTATGCCGCACCCTGAGTCTCTTACTCTTATAACTACATTCTTCCTTTCTTTTGCAACTGATATAGTTATTTTTTTAAGCTCTCTGTTTTCAACCGCATTTAAGGCATTTGCAATCAGACTCATGAACACCTGCTGGAGCTCCCATTTATTCCCCATTGTCTCAATTGCATCGTTGCCAGAGTTAAAATCTATTTTAACTCCAAGCTCTTTGAAGCGACTCTTTGCAAGGCTCAGGGCTTTCTGCACAACCTCCTTTACGCTGACCTTTGACGGCGACCACTTGCGCTGTGCTGATGAATAAGACAGAAGTTCTCCGACAATCTTACTGCACCTTCTGCCTCCCTTTATTGCAAGGTCAAGCATTCTTTTCTTTTTCTCCTCTGTCTTTTTCAGTTCAGCAAAATATGTATTTAAGTTTTTAAATGCCTTCCCTTTTATTTTATTTTTTTTACATATACTTTTAAATTCATCCTCATTTAATCTGTCGCTCATATTCTTAAGCATCTCTATGTTTGTAACAACACCTGTCAGGGGGTTATTAATCTCGTGAGCAACCCCTCCTGCAAGCCTTCCAAGCGAGGTAAGCCTTTCAAGAAGAACAATCTCATAGTTTTTCCTCTTCATTTCAAGAAGGCGATTAACCCTGAAACAAAGTTCTCTTTTTTCAACAGGCCTTGTAATATAGTCATCAGCCCCTGAATTCATTGCCTTTATTCTGTCATCCTGCTCACGCAGGGAAGTTATTACAAGGACCGGTATCAGCCGTGTCTTGTTATTCTCTTTTAATCTGGAGCAGGTTTTAAAACCGTTTAACACAGGCATTATGTCATCAAGAATAATCAGGTCAGGAAATTTTTCTGCTGCAAGTTTTAATGCTTCAAGACCATTCCCTGCAGGGATGACCTCAAAATTCTCGTCCTCAAGAAATTTCCTGATTATGCGGCAGGATGCCTCTGAATCGTCAGCAAGAAGGATTGAAATCTTTCCTGTCCCGGTTTTTATCTTCTCAGTCATCAAACCCCTTCCAGATAACTTTATCAGGCTTTCTCTGGTGCGGAGAGGGAGATTCGTCCGGGTAGCCAAGGGTTATTAATGCGACAAGCTCCTTATCAAGGATATTCAAAAAATTTCCTACATCCTCTGATATATATATTACCCCGCTTGTCCAGCAGCTTCCAAGCCCTTTTGAATAGGCTGCAAGAAGAAGGTTTTCTATTGATGCCGCAACCGAGAGGATTGCATTGTGGCTTGAAGAGGAGCTTATCTCTGAAAAAACCACAATCAGTACAGGCGCTCTTCCTGAAGAGCTGAGGAACTGTGCTGTAATCGTCTTGGTCCTCTCTGAAAGCTCACCCTCCATGGCGCTTACAATATACTGGAAGCGTTCATTCAGGAAAGAATAAAGCCTCTCTTTTTCTTCTCCTGTTAAGACAACAAACCACCAGTTCTGGTGGTCAAGGTATGAGGGAGCCCACAAAGCCGCCTTAATAACCTCAGCAACTATCTTTTTATCAATCCTGTCAGGCTTAAACTTCCTGACACTCCTTCGTCCCCTAATAGCTTCAAACAGTTCCACTGTCCAGTATCTCTCTTAATTTTTTTAAAAGTTCTGTTGGCAAAACAGGTTTGGAAATAAAATTAAATCCTTCCTCAACAAACCCCTTATTATATATGATATCTGCTGTGTATCCGCTTGTAAAAAGCGCCTTAATATCACTTTTTATCTTTCTTATCTCCTCATATGCCTCTTTTCCGTTTTTATTAGGCATCACCACGTCAAGGACGAGGAAATCTATTTTATCTTTATTCTCAATAAATTTTTTTATTGCATCATTCCCGTCAACTGCCTCAATCACCTTATAACCATATTCCTCAAGAATACTTTTTACAAACCCCCTGACTCCGCTGTCATCCTCTGCCACAAGCACTGTTTCTTTTCCAAATACTGAAACCGTCTTTTCTGCCGCTTCTGTTTTCTCAACCTTAGATTCAGTTAATGGCAGATATATACTAAACCTTGTTTCCTTCCCGGGCTCGCTGTAGCAATTAATATAACCATTGTGCTTCTTGATTATTCCGTAAGCCATTGACAGTCCAAGCCCTGTCCCTTTGCCAACCTCCTTGGTTGTAAAAAATGGTTCAAATACCTTTCCTATTGTTTCTCTGTCCATACCAACACCTGTATCTGTAACAGAAATGCTGGCATACCTTCCGGTGTTCCCGTAGCCATAGGTTTTTTTGAATTTCTCATCCAGTTCCTTAATATTTGTGCTTATTGTTAAAACTCCTCCCTTTGGCATTGCATCCCTTGCATTTGTAACAAGATTCATCAATACCTGCTCCATCTGGCCAGAATCTGCCATCACAATAAGATTTTTATCTGCAAGGGTTAAATTAAGCTCAATATCCTCCCCAATAACCCTTCTAAGAAATTTCTCCATTCCTTTCACACTATCATTGATATTTAACGGCCTCGAATCGGTTAATTGTTTTCTGCTGAAGGCAAGGAGACTCTGAATTAAATCAGCAGCCCTCTTTGAAGATTTAAATATCTGCTCAACATAATTACTTAACTGTTCATCTCCTCTGGTTTTAGAAGCAAGGATTTCACTATAACCTATTATTGCTGTAAGGATATTGTTAAAGTCATGCGCAATACCTCCTGTAAGATTGCCAATCGCTTCCATCTTCTGCGCCTGACGGAGTTGGTTTTCAAGTTTTCTGTGCTCTGTAATATCTCTGGCAATCTCAAGTATATTCACTACCTTCCCTTTTTCATCCTTTACAGGAAATGCCCGTAAATCCCACTTCCTGCCATCAGGGCTTACATTTTCTAAATTTTCTATATTCCCTGTCTGAAAGCTCATCAAAACAGGGCATTTAGCACAAGGAATTGAACGTTTATGCCACAATTCATAACAATGCTTTCCCTCTATATCTGAAACCTCTATACCCAAACCCTCTGCAGCTCCACGATTTGCCCAGATTATTTTCAGGTCAGGATTCTGTAAAACCAGCGTGTCAGGAATAGCATCAAGCAATGTATTAAATTCCTGAAACAGCCTCCGGTATTTTTTTTCACTTTCAATAAGCACCTCCTCTGCCTCTCTGCGCCTGGTTTCAGCGATATCAATTTCTCTTCCAATCACACGAGATATTTTCGATATGAGGAAAGAGGCAATAATCAACGAAAGGATTGCCACTAATGATGATAGCAATGTATGGCTGGTTACCCGCGATAAAAATATATTTTCCAGCAAATGACCAAGCATGATAATGACAAGAACAAATGGAAGGAATGCCCGCATCATACGGGAATAAACTGATGAACCGATGAATAATTTTGTTGGCCAGCAGGCTGAACCCTGAGAAAAAATAATTCCCAAGCCAAAAAATACAAAAGCGATTCCTGTTGTAAGCGCTACCGGTATTACTTTCCCGCCATATAATAACGGGCTTCCATACAAATAACCTATCAATACTATAAAACCTATAAGAACTACAGCAACAGCAAGCTCTCCTGACAGATTTCTGACCCTTTCTCTGTTTTTTGATGAGGCGAAAAGCATTAACAGAAGCGCCAAACCGGATAGTAAAAAAAGAGAAGCCGTAATTGGCGACATTCTACCTATTAAAACTTCACCAAATCTTTCCGGCTCAGGAACAAACAGGTTTTCAATATCAAAACCTGTTAAGCCAAAAAAATTGCCAGCTATAATAGAATTCATAAGTAAAGACAGAAATACGTTAATTCTGGAAATTATCTTGCCAAAATTACTCAATGGCAGACGTGCATGAAAAAACAATGCGCTGCTCAACAGGATAAACGACATAGCAGTGCTTGGAGCCATTGGAATATATTTATTGCTGATTCTTGTAATGATAAGGAAATTAGTCATCCAGCCTGCAATCGCAAGCAAACTGAAGCCTACTGTTACTGCAATGCACAGCAGTGAAAGTTTTTTTATTGTAGACTCAGAATGGATATCATCGCTCATAAACATTCTCCATTCCCCGGAAGGTTCTCCTGCAACAGGAAGTGTTTCAGAAGTATTATAAAGCAAAAAAATTTTGAGAATTTTCTTTGGTAGGAATCTTACAACAACATATCCCCGATGTCAACTACATGCTATCCGCCAACAATTGCCTGTTTTTTAATACCTTTATCCAAGACATTCCCTGCCTTTCTTGAAAACCCCTGTATTGAAAACGGTGTTTGAAAAAGAGAATTTCAGAAATCAAAACTCCGCCTTGAACCCAACATCAAAAACCTGACTGCAGTTAGGACAGATTAGTTTTATTTTATATTTTGACTTTTCACTTCTTCCAGACCTTTCAAACATTATGTGAAAACCGTTTCTATAGCCGCATTTAGGGCAGACCTTGAAGCTTTTCCCTATTTTTTTCTTAACTGCCTTCATAAAAATATCCTTTTAATAAAATACTAACTACTGTTCACTGACTACTTATTTCAAACTCACAGCTTTTTTATCCCCAGCTCCTTCATCTTTCTCCAGTTCGACTTTCGACTTTTTAAAGTATCCAGTCCGGTTTCAGATGTTTGAAGCTTTCAAACTGGACAAGCGCCATGTAGATACCAAAAAGTGTTATTAGAATCCAGGCAATCCAAATCCATAAATATGATTAAGTTCCTCCAACGCCATATAAAGGCCAAAAATAGCTATCAGAACCCCACTAATCCTTGTAAACATAACTTCATATTTTTCCTGATTCAACTTCTTCAAAAACATTGAAGCCCTGCCAATAAAATAGGTCATTATCAAAACAACAAGCGTAGTAGCTATAGCGTAGGCTAAAAAAATTAACACACTGGAAAGAATGCTATCTGATTTAAGAGCTAATGTATACATTGGTAGAGTAGCAGGACACGGGAGAATCATATTGATAAAGCTTAGCGAAAACATTCCCCAGTAGATTCCGTGTTTAAATTTTTTCTTGCCTGGCTTTGCAGGTTTTTCTCTGTGGTCTTTGCTGTGGCTGTGGCTGGTTTCATGGCTATGGCTATGTCCATGGTCATGGTCGTGGTCATCATGTTCGTGGTCAAAATGAAGCCACGTCGGCTTAAATATTAGAATAATTCCAAGAATAATCAGAATACCTGCTGTGCCTGCCCCCATGTAAGCACTCCAGTTCATAGGGATGAAATCACCTATAACACCAAAAGCTATCCCTAAAAGAATACAGGCAACAGTCGTTCCAGCGCAAAACATTAAACTTATATAGAACAGCTTTTTCATAGTCTTTGCAGTTATTGCAAAAGGCGCTAATATAGGCCATGAATGTTCACACGGACTTAAGCCATGGAGAAGCCCAAGAAGTATGGGCAGTCCTAACAGCCCCAAAATAGAAGTAAAATTAGAAATCACACCGTTCATAAAATTTTCCCTTTCGTAAAAAAGGGTTCAAGGGGTCTAGGGTTCTAGGATTTAAGTGAAAATCAAATCCCAACCCTCGAACCCTTGAATCCTCGAACCCCTGATTAATCTTTATACTTGTACCCTATCAGCCTTGATGAATTCCCTACAACAACCAGAGAGCCTATGTTGTGAACAACTGCCCCTGCAACAGGACCTATTGTTCCAAAAGATGCAAGGAGAAGGGCAAAGGCATTTATGGCTATAGAAATAGCAAGGCTCTGTTTTATAATCTGGACAGTCTTCCTGCTAAGAGCGATCCCTTCCGTCACTTTTGCTATATCATCAGAGACAAGTGCAATATGGGCTGCTTCAATTGCTGCATCAGTTCCGATTGCGCCCATTGCAATGCCAACATCTGCCATCGCAAGGGCCGGAGCATCATTTATTCCGTCTCCAACCATTGCAACCCTCTCTCCGCTATCTTTTAATTTTTTGATGTAATCAACCTTTCCTTCAGGCAAAAGGTCAGCTACAATCTCGTCAAACCCGGCACCCCTTGCAGTAGCCTCAGCAGCTTTTTTGTTATCTCCGGTAAGAAGTATTACCTTTTTTATTCCAAGAGACCTGATATCTTTTACTGTCTGAAAAACTTCTTCCTTTATTTTATCAGCTATGCTTATACCCCCTATTATTCTGTTATCTCTTGAAACAAGGACTGATGTTTTCCCATCATCAAGCTCTCTGTTTATGAACTCATTTGCCTCATCAGGAATATCTACTCCCATTTCTTCATAAAGCCTTGTGTTTCCAACAAGTATTCTTTCTCCAAAAGCCATGGCTTCAACTCCCTTTCCAACAATTGCTCTTGTCTTTTCAGGAGACGGAACACTTATTCCAGACTGCCCTGCTTTTTTAAGAATTGCCCCGCCAAGGGAATGTTCAGAATATTTTTCAGCAGTTGCAGCTATCTCCAGAACTTCAGACTCAGAAGCACTGTTAAACCCCTTAATATTTTTCACCTCAGGAGTCCCATAAGTAAGAGTCCCTGTTTTATCAAACACAAAGGCTGAAAGCTTTCCCATTGCTTCAAGTGTTGCCCCGCCCTTAATTAAAATCCCTTTTCTTGCTGCATTGCCTATCCCTGCAACAACTGCTGTTGGAGTAGCTATTACAAGGGCACACGGGCAGGCAACTACAAGCACAGTAACAGCCCTCAGAACACTCCCTGTCAGCAAATATACCATTATGGCAAGTGTTAACATTGATGGTGTAAACCAGGTTGAGAACCTGTCAGCAATTCTTTCAATTGGTGGTTTTGATGCCTGCGCTTTTTTCACAAGCTCAATTATCTTTGAAAGAGTCGTATCCTTTCCAATCTTTGTTGTTTTAATTATCAGAACCCCTGCCCTGTTTATTGTCCCTCCGAAAACCTCATCACCCATCTTTTTGTAGACTGCCATTGATTCTCCGGTGATTGATGCCTGGTCAACCTCACCTTCTCCAACATCAATTATACCGTCAACAGGTATCCTTTCACCGGGTTTTACAACCACAAGGTCGCCAACCACGACTTCATCTATATCAACAACTGCTTCTTCCCTTCCCCTTATGACTGTTGCTGTTTCAGGAGATAATTCCATCAACTTTCTTATTGCCTGTCCTGTTCTTGCAATGGTTATATCCTCAAGGAGTTCTCCAACATTCATCATCAGGACAACAATTGCGCCTGCAAGGTATTCGCCAACCCGGATTGATGCAAAAAGAGCACACGCAACAAGAACCTCTGCATTGAGCTTTCTGTTTTCTATTGTTGAGATTATTGCATTTTTGACTATTGGATAACCGCTTAAAACAATTGCAACAAAAGAGAGGTTAATCCCAAAAGTGGTTTTATCAGAGCCTGAAATCCAGCTTGCAATTATAAAAATCACGGAAAGAACCGGGCTTAAAAAATCTTCCCATCTTTTAACAGCCTCTTCGAGCCCTCTGTGAGATTTATTCTCACGGGAATGCGAAGAAGCTGCCATCTCAATCAGACATTCCCTTGCTACATCATGCATATCTGCTCCAAACAAAAGGGTTCAAGGATTCGAGGGTTCAAGGAAAATACAAAGTAAAAAAATAAAAATATGGGGTTTGGGTTTATCTCACTTGATCCCTGGAATCCTTGACCCCTTGAACCCTTTTACTTCACTTATTCCACGAAAAATCCAATCTCAAAAAACTGCCAAGCAGAATTAAAAACAGAGTCACTGCCACATAGAACATCTGCCCATAAATCATGGCAATTATTAAAACAAGACTCACCGCCAAATCAGCATTAAATCTCTTTTCAATAATACCTCTTATAACTGAATTCTTTACCAGAGGGAAAAGTCCAATTACTGAAGCCATTACAAGAAACCCCCTGCCAAGAGTTCCACCCACCACACCAAGCCCGCTCAAAGCTGTCAGCAATCCGACAACAATAAGGGCAAACCAGTCCCTTGCAGGGTTATTGAACCATTTGTGTACAACGCTTGCCTCCTCCCTGTGGTGAACATGGTGATGAGAATGTAAAAGCTGGTGGCCATGATCATGAAGATGTTCAAAAGCCCTGTCAGAAAAAGTATCTCTCGGATGATTGTGATGGTGCTCATCCTCGTCTTCGTGGGCATGGTATTCTTCTTCTTCATGGTTGGAGTCGTGGTCATGACCTTGGTAATCCTCTTGTTCGCCGTGGTCGTGTTCTTCATCATCCTCATGCACATGCCTGAGTTCATAACCAGGATATTTTGATGCAAGCTTTTCATCGTGGTCATGCTCGTCTCCATGAGAATGATGAGACTTCTTACTCACATGTTTTTTCTTTGACCCTTTATCTTCAAACAAAGAATCTCTTTTGACATCATGCATGGCTAATTCTCCTGAATATTTCATTAACATTAAAGGACAGCCAAGACGGCTATCCTACATTAGTAAATAATTTATTCTAAACCAGTAGGACAGGCGTCCCGCCTGTCATGTTATAATATTTATTTTGCACCTTGAACCTTTGCTTTTTTCTTCGTAGCTTTTGCCTTTACTTTTTCAAGTTTAATTAGCTTCCCCTTCTTCTTTTCAGCCGCACTCTTTTCTTCCATCTCTTTAGCATATTCCATTACCTGTTTGAATTTCTCAACACCCAGTGCTGCATTTTCAAATGGAGTCCTTCTCATCCTGAACCCTAAAGTCATCTCACTTGCAAGCCTGATGTCATCTTCGTTGACCTCTGTCCTGCTATCATAGGCAGCCTTTGCCTTTGAACCTCTTGTTATGATTATGTCAGGCCTGTGACCGTCAACATCAAGTTCTATGCACATCCTTGCTATTATTCTCAGAAAATGCTTATCCATATTAACTTTTGGAAGCAGTTCCTTTGCATGAATTATACGCTTTGTTATATCCCTGTTTGCAATCTCATATTTTTCTTTAAAAAGAATTGGATCCTTTTCAAACTCCTGAATATGCTTTACAATCTGAAGTCTGCTGTTCAAATCATGGACCCCTTTTACCGCAACGTGGAATGCCATGCGGTCATGGAGCTGAGGCCTCAATTCCCCTTCATCAGGATTCATTGTGCCAACAAGCATAAAACTTGCAGGATGGGAAACCGATACCCCTTCCCTTTCAACAATGTTGACTCCCATTGCCGCAGAATCAAGAAGCACATCCATTACATGGTCATCAAGAAGGTTAATGTTGTCAATATAGAGAATCCCGCGGTTTGCTTCAGCAAGTATTCCAACATCAAGGGCTTTAACTCCCTCTTTGATAGCTCTTTCTATGTTCAGAGTTCCGACAACCCTGTCCTCAGTTGCACCAACAGGAAGCTCTGCTATGTGCATCTTCTGCATCACAGATGGAAGTTTCTCCCCCTTCTCAAATTTTGACCTGCATATAGAGCACATCTTGCTTATATCCCTTGCGTCACATCTGAATTTGCAGTTCTTCACCACTTCTATTTCAGGAAGAACATCTGCAAGTCCCCTCACAGCCACTGTCTTGCCGCTCCCTCTCTCCCCTCTTACGAGTACTCCCCCAATCTGTGGATTGATGGCATTAAGGATTAAGGCTAACTTCATCTTCTCCTGCCCTATTATTGCTGAAAAGGGAAAATTGGTCCTTCCTGTTGTAAATCTCTTTGATTCAGTTTCATGTTTTTCTAAAGCTAAGGCTTTCTTTGACATTACTTCTCCTCCAAATTTCTTGTACATAGAAATTTATTAAAAATTCCCGACTATGTCATTGCGAGGAGCAAAGCGACGAAGCAATCTCATCTTTTAGCTGTTAGCTGACAGCTGTCAGCTTTTCAATGAGATTGCCACGCCCATTCGGTAAGCTCATGGGCTCGCAATGACACCATCAAAAACAAAATTTTTCATTAACCTTGCTAATTTCATAAAATCCTAAATTATATTCACACGGCAGCCTGATGGCTTATTTTATCCAAGACAAAATTCTTCTCCATTGTTATCAATGTCCCCAGACTCTGCTGGTCTAACTGGTCAATCCTGAAATACTTTGCCCCCATCTTCTCCGCAATGTCTTTTGCAAATTCAAAGGAAAAATTCAGAAACCTCATATTCTTTGTAACCTCTGTATCAATAACTATTGAATAGATACCTTCAACATTTATCATCTCTGCCAGTTTTTCTATTTCCTCCATTGGGTCAGCACCCGGAATTATTGAAATGTTAGCCCTGCCGTCTGTTAAAAGAACCATGATTGGAATGATTGTTTCATCTTTTTTTCTCTCATTCTTTATAAGGTTAAGAGCCTTCATAAGCCCGAGGGCAAGGGGTGTTTTCCCGCCTGTTGGCAAATCAGTCAAAAGCTTTTTTGCAAGCTCAACTCCGTTTGTCGGAGGAAGGATTACCTGCGCATCATTCCCCCTGAAAGCAATCATCGCAATTCTGTCTCTGCTCTGGTAGGCATCCATGAGAAGCGAAAATACCGTTCCCTTTGCGCACTCCATCCTGTCAAGCGCTCCCATTGTACCGCTTGCATCAACAACCATAACAATAAGAGAGGAAACCTTGCTCTGCCTCACTTTGCCCCTTATGTCTTCACTGTGTATGATTATTGCGTGGTTTGTTTCTGCCTTTTCTCTTCTGGTTTTCTGATGGGGTGCTGAAGCCCTGACAGTCGCATCAAATGCTATATCAGTGATAGTTCCCTTGGGAATATTGTGCTTTATATATCTTCCCTTCCTTCCAACAGAGATAGATTTTATTCTTTTCCCGGAGCCTGAACGCATTTTGCGGTCAGCCTTTCTTTTTGTCATATCCTTTGGTATCTGGACAGGTGTCCCGATTCTGTGAATCTTTCCTTCAACTTTTTCTTTCTGTTCCTCTGTTGGTTCAAGGTCAGGCTTGTCCTCATTTTCCGGCGGAAAAAAATCATCCATATCCTTGCTGAGTTCATCCACAAGCTGGTCAATTATGTCATCTGATGCAGCATCATTTCCAAAAGGATTTGCCCTCATCCTGAATGGGAATATCAACTCCCCTGCTCTTTTTATGTCATCCTTTGTAAGCTCTGTTCTTCCGTTGTATGCTGCAAGTGTGGCAGCTGTTTTGGCAACCATCGTATCAGGCCTGTGCCCTTCAATATCAAGCTCCTTGCACATCTTGCAAATAAGTATCAGGATATTGTCTGATATATTTATCTCCCTTAAAATCTTCTGGGCTTTTTCAATCTTTTTTGCAAGCCTCCTGCTTTCACTCTCAAACTTCTCGCTGAAAGCAACAGGGTTTGCTTCAAATTCATTCCTTAAAGATACAATTTTGACACGCTCATCCACATCATCAATTCCCTTTACATCAATGTGGAGTGCAATCCTGTCAAGAAGCTGAGGCCTGAGCTCCCCTTCCTCGGGATTCATTGTTCCCACAAGAATAAACCTTGACGGATGAGAGAACGAAATTCCTTCTCTCTCAACAACATTGACACCTGAAGTAGATGCATCAAGAATCACATCAATCACATGGTCATCCAGAAGATTAATTTCATCAACGTAGAGTATTCCCTGATTGACTTCTGCAAGTATTCCCGGCTCAAGTTCTTTTTTCCCTAACTTCACAGCTTTCTCAAGGTCAAGGCTTCCGAGAAGCCTGTCTTCAGTTGAGCCAAGAGGAAGATCAACAACTTTAATCCTTCTCTTTTCCGCTTCAATTCTTCTTCCCCTTCCGGAAGCCTTTTCCAGAACCCTTTCCTTGCAGTAAGGGCACAGTTCAGTAAAAATATGAGGATTACAGCTAAACGGACACCCCCTTACCACATCTACCTTTGGAAGAATCTCAGCAAGGGCTCTGACTGCTGTTGACTTCCCTGTTCCCTTTTCTCCCCTTATCAGAACACCGCCAACCTGTGTATTAATGGCATTAAGAATAAGCGCCAATTTCATACTCTCCTGCCCTACAAGGGCTGCAAAGGGATACAGAATCCTTTCTACGCGTTGTATTTTTTCCACAGACAACCTTCTCTGAGTTTAAAATCCAAAGTTCAAAATCCAAATGTCAAATAAATCTCAAATATCAAAATAAAAAAAATAAGTAATTTTTAAATTTGACATTCATTTGAAATTTGAAATTTACCTATAGATAATTTAAATCATACCTCTGCATATGTCCTGTTAACAATATCTTCAAAAATATCCACTGTCTTTTCATCGCTTTTAAACATAGTCTTCCTTGTTCTGAATGGAAGTATCAGTTTTACAGCCTCTTTAACATCATCCCTTGTAATCCTTTTCTTTCCTCTGAATGCAGCAAGGGTTTTGACTGTCTTGACAATCATTGCATCAGGCCTGTGCCCTTCAACTTCCAGCTCATTGCAGATATTGCAGATAATTCTTAAAAGGCTTTCATCTGTCTTAACTTTTTCCATAAGCTTCTGAGTAGTTATTATTTTTTTTCTTAACTCCTCGCTCTGCTTTTCAAATTTTTTGCTGAACGCCATCGGGTCTTTCTCAAACTCATTCCTGAGAATGGTTATCTTCACCCTCTCATTAACACTCTTTAAACCCTCTACATCTATATGAAGGGCAATCCTGTCAAGAAGCTGAGGTCTGAGTTCCCCCTCTTCTGGATTCATTGTTCCAACAAGGATAAACCTTGACGGATGGGAAAATGAAATTCCCTCTCTTTCAACAACATTTACTCCGGAGGTTGCTGTATCAAGAAGCATATCCACAACATGGTCATCAAGAAGATTTATTTCATCAACATAGAGAATCCCGCGGTTAACATCAGCCAGTATTCCCGGCTCAAGCTCTTTTTTTCCGCTTTTTATGGCTTTCTCGATATCAAGGCTTCCAAGAAGCCTGTCTTCTGTTGAGCCAAGAGGAAGGTCAACGACCTTCATCTTCCGCTTCTCCGTTGGAACCTTGCCGCCGTTCCACTCGCCTCTTTCAACCTTCTCCATGCAATACGGGCACATCTCCGAAGTCCTTTTTGGATTGCAGTTAAAAGGGCATCCCTTTATCACTTCAATCTCTGGAAGAACCTCAGCAAGGGCTCTGACAGCAGTAGATTTTCCTGTCCCTTTTTCTCCTCTTACAAGAACTCCTCCGACCTGAGGATTAATGGCATTAAGAAGCAGAGCAAGCTTCATCCCCTCCTGTCCAACTATGGCTACAAAAGGGTATAGAATCCGTTTAAAGCGTTCTTTAGAACTATTACTTCCCATTATCTTCAAACCTCCTAATTTCTCTTCTAAAATCTCTTTTCACCCTCCCCTTAATCCCCTCCTGTCAAGGGAGGGGAAGTAAAGGAATATCACTGCTCACTACCCTCTCCCCTTGCGGGAGAGGGACAGGGTGAGGGGTTTCCCCTCTATTCCTCCTGCTCTTCAATCTGGGATTCAATCTCAAGATATATCTGCTTTAATTTTTCCAGTTCCTCAGGAGATGCCTCCCATTTCCCTCTGTTATAAGCCTCCATCAGGCGGTTAAGGGAATGTTCTACAGCCCAGATATTTTCCTGCATCATCTTCTTTCTTACTTCATCATCAAACATATACTTTTCAGCCACACCGCTCCATACCCAGTTATCAACAGAACCCGCAGTAACAGACCACCCAAGTAAGTGTTCAACCCTCTGGCCAATATTTCTTATTCCTTTGTAACCGCTGTCAATCTGGCCTTTTATCCATTCAGGATTCAAAAGTTTTGTTTTTGCTTCATAATCAAGGGTTGACCTTATGCTTTTAGTCTTAATTTTATCTCTTGTGCTGTCCGCAACAAGAATTGTAGGCATGGTTTTGCCTCTTCCAGGATTCTTCTTCCTCACAGTCTCAACAGACTTTGAAAGACCTCCAAGAAATTCATAGTAATGGTCCAAATCTGCCATACCGTATTCCTCACTGCTTCTTACCTGAGCAACAACATCTACTTTATCAAGCACCTCTTTGAATGTATCAACACTTGAGAAGGCGTGGAATTTGTCACCATAGATATGAGCCATTTTTGATATGTGCAAATCTGCTATCTGGCTTTCATCCTCCCATTCAGAGGTTTCAATTATCTGTGTTACATCAGTTCCATAATTGGATGAAGAGGGACCGAAAATTCTTGCCTGTGCAAGGCTTTCTGCCTGTTCTTTTGGCACTCCCTTGCCTTCAAGAACTTTCTGGATTTCAAGCGAGTGCTTCCTCATAAAATTCTGCCCAGATGGCTCATCAAGAGAGGCAACAATTTTAAATGCCCGGTCAATCATTCTTAAAAGCAGGGGAAAGGTATCCCTGAATATACCGCATATCTCAACAACAACATCTACTCTTGGTCTGCCGAGTTCCTTGAGAGGAATTGGAGAGACTCCGACAAAACCACCAACCCCCGACCACCTTGGCTTCACACCAAGGAGCCTGAAAATCTCAGCCACTGTTTCACCCTGCGTTTTCATTGTTTCAAATCCCCACAGGATGACAGCAACAGTTTCAGGCAAATTATTGTCATTTTCTGCCTTATAGTTTTCAATAACCTGATCAGCTATTGCCTCTCCCCTCTCACATGCAAGTGGTGTTGGTATGAGGTCAGGATTGAACTGATATATATTCCTTCCGGTTGGAACAACACTTGGGCTCCTGATTGGGTCTCCGCCAAGTCCCGGAGGAATATATGAACCCTTCATTGCCTCTATAAGGGCTTCACCCTCTTTATTGGAAGATAAACTCTTTGCAAAGGTCTTGGCAAACTCCAGAGTTTTCTCAAATTCTTCCGCATGCTCTGTCTTGAGTTTAAACTTAACATTCTTTTTTATAAGCTTTTTGACAGGAGAATTATTTTGAATCACCAGAGAAAGAATACTTCTTGCATCCTTATCTATTTCATCTAAAACCGCTCCCATCAGTTTGCCGCCTTTAGTTATTTTTGACGGAGTTGTGCGGGCTTCATCCCAGTCTATCCCTCTTGAAGCAGCAATCATCTTGTGAAGCGACACCATATCGCCCCTGTCAAACCTCACGACTCCAAGAACATAATTTATTAACTCTTCTCCATTCAGAGAGTCTCCAAGCACATGAACTCCCTTGGTCATCATGCTCCCTTTCATCTCATTAAGGGAATCATAGAGCTTATTGATATCAACATCCGCAGCCTCTACATCAACCATGTTTGCTTCCTTTGCCTTATCAAGTATCCCCTCTTTTATTTTCTTAGCCTGCGCAGGACTCTGCTCCTTCTGTTGGAAAAAATTATGGATATCCATTTCAAGCTCTGCATATTTTCCGTAAAGGTCAGAGATTATCATTGGTGGAGTCATATAATCTACCGTCGTGGCATATATTCTCCTTTTCGCTATTGAGGATTCAGATGGATTGCTGCAGGTATAAAAATACAGATTTGGAAGATTTCCTATAAGAATGTCAGGATAACAGGTCTTGGACATTGCAACATGCTTTCCGGGAAGAAACTCAAGTGTTCCGTGAGTTCCAAAATGCAGTATGGCATCAGCCCTGAAAGTATCTTCAATCCATCTGTAAAAAGCAAGGTACTGATGGTGCGGAACAATTGCCTGGTCATGGTATGTCTTTGAAGGGTCTTCAAAATATCCGCGGGGTGGCTGGAAACCTACAAATACATTTCCAAAAGCGATTCCGGGAACGAATATGTTTTTATCATCACACATTATTTTCCCCGGAGGATCACCCCAAGCTCCTATCATCTCATCCTGACAGGACTTTGGCACATTTTCAAACCATTTTTTATAATCATCAAGCGACACCTTGAAAGAATTTTCCTTTACCTTTTGTAGCGCTGTCCAGTTGCTCTGGTTAATTATATTTTTCTTTGTAACAAGCCTGATAAATTCATGCCTTGTTCTTGGATAGCCCGAAACAACATATCCATCATCTTTCATTTTATCCAAAAGCCTTATAATACTTTCAAATGTATCAAGGTTTCCTGCACTGCCCAGATTATCTTTTCCCGGAGGGTAGTTGAAAAGAACTATTGCAACCTTTTTATCCTTGTTCTGCTTATGTCTCAGCTTAATCCAGTTAACTGTCCTTGCTACAGCCTTATCAACCCTGTCCTCAATCGGTTCCATTATTCTTACTATGTTTTTCCCTGTTGATATATCCCTGTGTCCTGCAACCAGCAATCCCTCAATCAAGCCATCAAGCTCAGGAAGAATTACTGTTATTGTGGTCTCAAGCGGAGCCATTCCCTCTGGCTTTTCCTTCCATTCATCAATGGTTGTATACCCCATGCACAGATAGTGTATGAATGGAATATTCATCTTCTTGCAGAGATTCACAAAACCCTCATAGTCCCCTCCAAGCGGACCTCCCTCTATGCGGAAGAAAAGGAAGCTTATGATGGCGTCAACAGTTGGCCCCTTCTCATTAATGAAATGCCTTTTGATATTGCGAACATTTTCAGAGCCTTCTGAGAGCACTGTAACGACTCTAACTCCCTTTTCCTCTAACTTTTCAATAACCATGTTCAGGTCTTTTATGTCTTCACTCTGGTAGCGCTGCAGATAAAAAAGTATCCCGATAAGGGGTCTTTTTTTCCATCCATTGTTTTTTACAAGGTTTGTTTTATCATACCATTTCAGGTATTCATCAAGCGAGAGAAAAAAGTCCTGGGCTTTTGGATGGTAGATAGCTGTTGGCGGAACTTCTACAGGGTCTTTATAGCTGACTTTGTAGCCATAATATTCTGCCATTATAAAGTAGAGCATATTTATAATGTTTTCTCTTCCACCCTTGTAAAAATATTTCCACAACCTGACATAGTTGCCGGCATCCTTCCATTTTCCAAACCTCAATACCTTTAAAAACACATCAGATATCTCAAGAAGTTTTCTCACTTCCATTGGGCTTTTGCTGCTTACCATAAGCCCTTTCAGAACTGACAACACCTTCATTATTTTTGATTCTGCAACAGCATCAACAAGCTCACCAAGTTTGAATTTTCCGAGTTTTGTAAGCTTGATTCCCCTTGGAACCGAGGCAAGAACAATGAATGATTTCTCCTTATTGTGGTACTTCTCAAGAATGGCAAGAACAACATCATCAAAAACCATATTAACAATTATTACATCTGCCTTTGAAACATTCTCCTCCATCTGATCCAGCTGTTTTTTGGAAAACGGCTGATGTCTCAGACAGAACTGATAAGTAAGTTCCACTTCCCCCTTGAACATCTCTTTTAATTTATCTGATGCATCTGAGAATGATTTGCTGAAGGTATAATCACCAACTATGGCAGTAATATGCATACTTTCCTCCTCAAGAAATTAACTTATAACCTATCCAATTTTTTTAAGTATCTGGCTTGCCTTCTCAAGATTCTTTATGAGCTCATCCCAATCCTCACTGCTAAGTTTGCTGAAGATATTTTCAAGCTCTTCCCTTCTTCGTTCCATAAATTCCTTTCGCATCTTCTTACCCTTTTCTGTCAATTTAACCCGCACAACCCTTCTATCATCAGGGTCTCTCCATCTTTCCACTATACCAACCTCTTCTAAACCATCTATCATCTCGGTCATACTCGGCATTGCTACCTGAATATTTCTGCTCAACTCTCCCATGGTGTAGTCTTTATCTTCTTTAAAGGCTGATAAGGCTTTAAGCTGTGAAAGGTTGAAATCAAACTTTAGCTTTTCCTTGTCAATGCTTATTACACGATTGGTAAACTCAACAAAAAACTCCCTGACTTTTGATATCTGGCTTTCTAATTTGTCAATTTGCTGTATTGTCGCAAAGGCTTTATTTGAATCACCCATTTTTTTATCTCCACAAAGTAATTAGATTTTGAATAATTAGTTTTATAATAATTAGTTTACTAAATATTATATACCTAATTAAATTCTTGTCAAGTAGATTTTAAAATTTTTTTTTAAAATAATTTAGTTTTTACAATCACATAAACATTAAGATATGACAGCAAAATTTATTAATTTTTAAATACAACTTAACTATATGATATATTGTATTATTTTAAATATTATGCCAATTATATGACAATATTGATGTCAATCTATTGGCACATATTATATATTTAACATATTGATTTATAATATAGTTTATGGAAAGAAATTTTATTTCAACTTTTTTTTCTGTAAAAAATTAAACTATAAACAACTAACTATTATAGTAGAAAATATAATTATAATTAAAATACAAAGAGTTATTCCTCTTGTTAAAAAGATGGCACATCTTTTGCTATTTATATAAATCTAAGTTATACAAGATTTTATTAAATTTTCATTTAACCCTCTTCTTTAATAAGGAGATCTTTTATGAGATGTCCAAGATGTAGTGGAGTTATGGTAATTCAGAAATTTTTTGATATGTATTACAGCTTTGAGGGTTGGCGATGTGTAAACTGTGGGTCCATTATAGACAATTTAATTCTGGAAAACAGAAGAAGGAAAATAAAGAACTAGCCTAAAAATATGTTGCAGACCGGAGAGGTTCTTCTGTAATGGAGTTTACTCCTCCTACTACAAGAGTAAATTCTCCTTTAATCTGTTTTCTTTTTAAAAACTCCTTGATTCCATCTGAAATTTGTCCTCTGAAAATCTCTTCATACATTTTTGTAAGTTCCCTGCATATAGCGACCTTCCTGTCTCCCATCACTTCTTTGATATCCTCCAGTGTCTTTATCAATCGATAGGGAGATTCGAATATGATTATTGTCTCTTCGCTCTCCTTGAATTTTTCAAGATAAGTTTTTTTTTTGTTCCTTTTTACCGGTAGAAATCCTGAAAAATAAAATCTGCTTGTTGGAAGTCCTGATACAGACAGGGCTGCATTTAAGGCAGAAACCCCGCAGACAGGAACTATATTAATACCCTGCTCGAGAGACTGCTTTATCAAAAGATATCCCGGGTCTGAAATCCCGGGGGTTCCTGCATCTGAAACAAGAGCAACATTTTTCCCATTCAAAAGCTCTTTTACAATTAACTTCCCTTTGTATATTTTATTGTGTTCAAAATAGCTAATCAGGGGGTTTTTAATTTGGTAGTGGTTTAGAAGAATCCTTGTCCGTCTTGTATCTTCTGCTGCGATAATATCTGCTTCTTTTAAAATTCGTATTGCTCTTAGAGTTATATCTTCAAGATTTCCTATTGGAGTGCTGACAATGAAAAGGCTGCCCTTCCCTCCATTCATTTTATTATTTTCCATCACTTGCATTTCAACCAATAAACAATAAACAGATTAAATATAATCATAACCTAAATTCCAAATGTCTCATGGAAGTCATCAAAATGAGAAAGTTTTTTAAACTCTTTAAACCTTTTCCTTATTTCATCTTTTTCAAGTCTCATCAGACGGTTCAGGCTGAAATCCTCAACTGCAAAGGATGCCATTACACTCCCAAAAATTATCCCCTGTCTTATTGCAGGTTCATCAAACCTGTCTATGGAAGCTATGTAACCCATAAAACCACCGGCAAAGGTATCACCTGCTCCTGTGGGGTCATTTATTGTATGAAGAGGGTATGCCGGTGTTGCAAAAACTGAGTTGTCTGAAAACATCATTGCACCATATTCTCCTCTCTTCACAATAATCATTTTGGGACCGTATTTAAGAATCTTCTGTGCAGCCCTGACTATATTTGGCTCCTTTGCGAACTCTCTTGTTTCACCATCATTTATAATCAGAATGTCAATGTTTGCCATTGCCTTTTTTAATTCATTTGGCTTGCCTTCAATCCAGAAGTTCATTGTATCAAGCGCAATAAGTTTGGGCTTTTCAACTGATTTTAATACCTTTGATTGGAGGTCGGGGTCAATATTTGCAAGAAAAACATATTCTGCATTTCTGTAACTATCAGGAATAACAGGGGTGAAGTTTTCAAATACGTTAAGCTTTGTATCAAGGGTAATAGCCTCGTTTAAGTCATATCCGTATTTCCCTTTCCACCTGAAAGTTTTTCCGGGTCTTTTCTGAAGCCCTGATAAATCTATTGACCTGGATTCAAGCAACTTTATGTGAGTCTCAGGAAAATCTTCGCCAACAACAGCAACAAGTTTTACATCAGTGAAAAAAGACGCTGAAACAGAGAAATATGTTGCTGAGCCTCCCAAAACCTCCTGCACTTCACCAAATGGTGTTTTAACTGAATCCAGAGCAACAGAACCAACAACGACAATACTCATAAGTTCTCCTTAAATTAAGCTATAAGTTATCAGTTAAATGAAAATCCTCACTGTATTGAAGGCTAAAAAGATTAAGATTATCAGAGCAAATAATAAAGTCATAAGAATCATGAAAAGAAGAGGAAATAAATAAACTGCCAAGGTGCGGAACAGAGAAAATTCATAAATTCTCTTTATGAGAAAAACCTGCAACCCAATAATCCAGAACACTAATATCAATCCAGAAAAAGCATATAAACTTTCAAGGTTAAAACCATTACAGATTAATGAAAGAGGCGTCTTAAATATCCACGGAACAAATGAAAATCCCAAAAGGGTTAAAACTCTGGTCACTTTCTCCTTACGCCCGAAAATTTCAGCAATGAAATTATAGAGCAAAGAGATTGGAAACAGGAATAAATATAAAAGAAAAAACCTTACAAAAATTCCTGCAGCAAGACTTGCAGTGAAAATTTCTGATGACACACCAATACTGCTTCCAATGAAACTGCTCGTTAAAGATAAAGCTGCTATGAATAAGGACAGGAAAAAGAAATTTTTCTCCCTTACAGCCTCAACTCCTTCTTTTGGTGAGGCAATGATGTAATAAACCATGTCTGTATTTGTAGTGTCTCTTACCATCTTACCTGACAGGAGAAAACATTCTTTCTAAATCATTTATATAAGCAAATTGGGGAAGGTACTGGTATTTGACAGGAGATTCCTGTTCAATCTGAAAAGGGTTTGTTTTGAGATTTGCCATATTGGATAAAAGTTCGAAAATCTGTTCAAGAGGCTTGACTGGTTCCTTAATAATCAAAGGTTCTCCTTTTATCCCTGCAAGCTTTCCGGCAATCAATTTTGCATCTTCAAAACCACCAAGCTCATCGACAAATTTAATCTTTTTCGCCTGTTCTCCGCTGAAGATTCTTCCATCAGCAAACCTCTTTACCTCTTCCGGACTAATATGTCTTCCTTCTGAAACTGCACCCAAAAACTGGGAATAGACATTATCAACAGTATCCTGAAGAATCTCTTTTTCTTCTTTTGATAACTCTTTCCAGACAGAAAGTATATCCTTGTATTGTCCGCTTTTAACTATATTGTATTTAATACCATACTTATCCATAAAATCCTTAATGTTTAAAGAACCTATATAAACCCCTACGCTTCCTGTAATTGTTCCACGGTTGGCAACTATTTTATCAGCTCCGCAGGCAATATAATATGCCCCTGAAGCAGCTATGTCACCAAAGGATGCAACTACCTTTATCCCTTTTTTTCTCGCCTTTTTAACCTCATCATATATCTCCTGGGTTGCACCAACAGTCCCGCCAGGACTGTTAATCCTGAGTATGATTGCTTTAACTCTTGGGTTTTTGGCGCAGGTTCTTATTCTGTCAACAACAGCATCAGCTCCTCTAAATCTTACTCCAAAAGGGATAGAGGTTGGCTGGAAGGAAATCTCACCGTAAATATCAACCACAGCAATTCCTTCTTTGGATGGCATTCTGCTAAAGAAACCGCTGCTATTCTCCTCATTATCCTTTTCATTAACTCCTTTTCTGAGAAGCAAAGCGCCAATAATTACAGATAAAATGCAGAGGATTAATATGATTGAAGTTAGAACTCTCTCTTTTCTCATTATTTTTCCAAACCTCCAATATTGTTGTGAGTATAATTTAAGAACCTCCCTTGTCAATTAAAAACTATGGTCTTTTTTATGTCTGTTATATAAAATATTGTTTATGAAAAAAGTTTTTTGCCACATTTCTGAAAACATAGAAGAGATTTCCGAATGCTACAGGATACGCAGAGAAGTCTTTGTCAGAGAACAGAAGCTTTTTAAAAACTCTGACAGAGACAAATTTGACAAAAACGCCATTCACATTTGCGCTGAATATAATGGTGAAATAGTTGGAACAGTGAGAGTATTTGAAATAAAGGATGGGGTATGGTTTGGCGGAAGGCTCGCAGTTTTGAAAAAAGCAAGAAGAGGAGATACTGCAAAGCTTCTTGTTAAAAAAGCAGTTCAAACAGCTAAAAGCAAAGCTGCAAAGAAATTTCTTGCATGGGTTCAGGAGGCAAATGTGAATTTTTTTTTAAGACTTGGATGGAAAAAAACTGGCAGAGAAAAAATTTATTTAGGTAAATCTCATCAGCTAATGGAGGCAAACCTTTCTTTATCCTCTGAAAAATAAAGCGGAGATCTCTAAATTACACTAAACTCAGAGCCCTAATATTTTATCAACCACTGCAGAAAGCTCATTGATGTCAACCGGCTTATGAAGGTAATCAAATGCACCCAAGTTTAGCACTTTTACATACGAATTCATTTCACCATATGCTGTTAAAACAACAACTTTAGGGGTTTTGTTATTATCTTTTAATTTTTTCAAAAACTCGATGCCATCCATTACTGGCATCCTTATATCAGTCAGTACCAAATCAAATTCTTTTTTCTCAACCTCATTGAAACCTTCAAGCCCGTTTTGAACTGCTGTAACTTCAAAAGATCGCTTGGTAAAATACTTGATCAGGAAATCTCTGTAGAGGTCATCATCCTCAACAATTAGAACAGATTTTTTTTCTTCCATTTATGCCAATATTTAGATTTAAAACAGTTGAAAAACTAATATATTAACCAAAGCTTACCATCAAAAGTCAAGGTATTAATAAATAGATACCTTTTGTTTAGACACCTTGAATTCTCCAGTCTATATGACAAACCTATTTTGTCATTGCCTGCCTGCGGTAGGCAGGCGAGCGACCCCTTCGACATGCTCAGGATAAATTTTGGGAGCGTGGCAATCTCGTCTTTTAGCTGAAAGCTATCAGCTTTATAATTCGAGATTACTTCGTCGCTCCTGCCTGCCGGCAGGTTGCTCCTCGTAATGACAATTGTAGGACAACTTCTATCTGTCGCGGTGGTAGTTAGTTTTCTAAGTTTTCAAACCTGCTCTTCTAAGACAGCTTTCCTACAAACTCTTCTATTCTGTCCAGCCCTTTTTTAATGTTATCCATTGAGGTAGCATAAGAAAGCCTGATATAGGCATCATCTCCAAATGCAACTCCTGGAACTACAGCTACTTTTACTTCTGTCAAGAGAAGTTCAGAAAGGTCTGATGAGGAATTAATTGTTCTGTCATTCAATTTTTTACCATAAAGTTTTGAGAAATTAGGGAAGGCATAGAAAGCCCCCTGAGGGTTAAAACAGGATACCCCCTTTATTGAGTTTAATCTCTTTACAATATATTTTCTTCTCTCATCAAAAGCCTTAACCATTTCTTCAACCGCTTTCTGGTCTCCGCGAAGAGCTTCAACGCTTGCCTTCTGTGAAATTGAGGTTGGATTTGATGTGCTCTGGCTTTGTATGTTTACAATTGCAGAAATCACATCCTTATTCCCTGCAACATAGCCAATTCTCCATCCGGTCATTGAATATGTTTTTGAAACACCATTCACTACAAGTGTGTTTTCTTTTATCTTATCTGACAAAGAGGCAATGCTTACATGTTTGAATCCATCATAAACCATTCTTTCATAGATTTCATCAGAAATTATAATAAGATTGCTTTTTAGTGCGATCTCTGCAATTTCCTCAAGATGCTTTGCCTCATAACTTCCTCCGGTTGGATTTGATGGGCTATTAATTACAACTGCTTTTGTTTTTGAAGTAATATGCTTTTTGAAGTCATCACCTGTCATTCTGAAGCCATTTTCTTCTTTTGTTGGAACAATTACAGGAGTTCCGCCTGCAAGAATTACCTGGTCAGGATAGGAGACCCAGTAAGGGGCAGGGATTATAACCTCGTCTCCCCCTTCAAACAAAACCTGAGCTATATTATAAAGAACATCCTTTGCTCCGGCACAGATTACAACCTGGCTCCTCTCATATTTTAAATTATTATCCTTTTTAAACTTCTCTACGACCGCATCCCTCAGGTCATCTATTCCTGCAGATGGCGTATATTTTGTAAATCCTGATTTTATGGCTTTTATTCCAGCTTCTTTAATATTCTCTGGAGTATCAAAATCAGGTTCTCCAGCACCAAATCCTACCACATCAATCCCTTCTGCCTTCATTTTGTTAGCCTTTGCTGTAATAGCCAATGTTGGTGAAGGCTTAATACTCATCGCTCTCTTTGTAAGCTTCATTTCCACACTCCTTAAAATAAAAAATACTTACTTTTTGAAACGGAAATGATAATAAGAAAAAGAGAATTTTTAGTCAATGAATTTTTGGAAGGTTTTTAAACTATTTCACAAACGTCATTGCGAGAAGCGATAGCGACGAAGCAATCTCATTTTCAAACTTTCGGCTAAAAGATTAGGAAGGGAGATTGCTTCGCTTCGCTCGCAATGACACTGACCTGGAGCTAAGTTTTGGAAAAGAATAAAGAGTTCATAAGAAAGATGTTTTCCTCTATATCCTCAAGGTATGACTTCTTAAACCATCTTTTAAGCCTTGGGTTTGACAGGAAATGGAGAGAAAATACTGCAAAATCCATTCTGTCTGATGGCTCAAGCAGAGTTCTTGATGTATGCGCCGGTACTCTTGACTTATCAATAGCTGTCTCATCATACAATGGTTTTAATGGTATGGTAGTTGGAACTGATTTCTGTAAGGAGATGATAGAGATTGGGAAAAAGAAAATATCAGAAAGCAATCAGCTTTCAGCTATCAGCAGTCAGACCTCAGAACTCAAAACTCAAAACTCAAAGCTTATACCTCTCTGCGCTGACACACTGCATCTGCCCTTCAAAGACAACTCCTTTGATGCCATTACCTCTGCTTTCGGGATAAGGAACATTCAGAACCTAAGAAATGCTCTGATTGAGATGCGAAGGGTTATAAGAAATGGCGGGAAAGCTGTCATACTTGAATTCTACCGCCCCAAAAACTCTCTCCTTTTTTCCCTATATCTTTTTTATTTCAGAAACATTCTTCCTTCATTGGGAAGAATAATCTCAGGAGATAAGAAAGCCTACTCTTACCTCAGGGATTCAGTAACAGCATTCCTTACACAGGAAGAGATGAAAAAAGAAATGGAACTTGCCGGGTTTAAAAATGTAGGTTATGAAAATTTAACTTTTGGAATAGTGACTATCCATATTGGAAGAAAATGAGCTTTTTGAAAGAAATTAAAACTTTTTTTACAGACATAAAAATTGAGCATACTGTCTTTGCCCTTCCCTTTGCGGTAATGAGCGCCTTCATAGCCTCAGAAGGGATTCCTCAGAAAGAGAAAATCTTCTGGATAATAATTGCAATGATTGGAGCAAGAAGCTGGGCAATGGCATTTAACAGGGTTGCTGATTCAGGGCTTGATGCTGTAAATCCGCGAACAAAAAACAGGGCAATCCCTTCAGGGCTGTTGAGCAAGCAGAAAATGTGGGTATTCGGGATATTTTCAATCCTGATTTTTGAGTTTGCAGCCTACAGTCTTAACAGGTTAGCCTTTATTCTTTCACCATTAGCTCTTCTTATTATTTCTTTCTATTCCTACACCAAACGTTTTACCTCGCTATCTCACCTTTTTTTAGGACTCTCTCTGAGCATTGCCCCTGTTGGCGCATGGGTTGCAATTAGAGAAGAGATTTCCATTGTATCAGCAGAGCTTGCCCTTGCAGTAATGCTCTGGACAGCAGGGTTTGACATACTATATTCACTTCAAGACCTTGACTTTGACAGAACCTATGGACTTTATTCCATACCAAAAAAAATCGGTGTTAAAAATTCACTCACCCTTTCAAAATCCCTTCATATCCTGACTGTCCTGATACTCTTTTCCGTCATCTTTTTTTCTTTTCTTGGAAAAATCTATCTCCTTGGAGTTATTCTCTCTTCTTTTTTCCTTATCTATGAACACCTCTTAATTAAAGAAAATGACCTCTCAAAAATCAACAAAGCCTTCTTCAATATGAATGGTATTGTAAGCTTAACTTTGATGTTTTTTACCATTGTAGATTGTTTGTTTGGAAAGTAAATTTTTTAATTGGCTGGAGTTGAGGAAAGAGTTATACTCTTTAAAAAATGATCATTATCATCTTTAATCTTTAGAAAAAAGCTTATAGGTATAAAATTTACCCTTCTGAATCTCTTCCTCTTGAAGCAATACTCTTTTTGAATTTTATCTTTCCACTGTCATCTTTCTCTTCTCTTGTGATGTAAAATCCCTTTATCCCGTATTTCGGGGCTTGTCTGCCATGTCAAAATTGCCTTCTTCCCATCTAATTTCGCATTAAAGGATATAACCTCAAGATCCTACTTGAAGACCTGTTAACTTAAAGATTTCAAAAACGGTCCCGAGTGGATCGTTAATAATAGAATGAGACCCCCCTTCAACAATTAAATAGTTATCTATGAAATCTGAAAGCATATATCTTATCGCTACAGATGAGGGTTTAACCTTTAATGGCCAGGAAAAGTAAAAATCATTCATTAACTTAATATTTGATGGTTCGCTTATATCAAACACATATAATTTAAATTCATTCTTAATCCCTTTCTTAATTTCATTTAGAATAAACACATATTTATTATATTTATCATTTGATAAAAAACTAAAATTTCCATCTATATCCAGCAAATCGTGGGAATCAGTTATATAAATTTCAGAGGGATTTTTTAAATCTAAAATAATAAGCTTGGAATTTTTCGATATTAAATAAGCATAATCATTTCTTATGAATAATTTGTCATAAGATAATACTTCATTTATTCCTAAAATTTCTTCAAGTATATATTCTTTTATCAGTTGAAGATTTAATGGGTTCGAAATATCAAAAATAGCTAAACCAGATTTACCAGGATTAAAATCTGAATTATAAGCAAAGGGGATATAAAAATATTTATCAGAAACAAAAGGATAAATAAGGTTATATGGAGCAAGACCTATTATAAAATCCTTTATCCTATAGCTTGCTATTTGTTTAATATTATTTGAGTCTGCTATATCTATTATAATTAATGATGAAGAAAATGGGTCAGAGTTATCAATCCAGCTATTGATATCAATTAGATAAAGGTAATTTCCATTTATCAAACGCAAGGAACGAATACCATATGTATGATAGGTTGAATCTAAAAATATATCGTATGGATTCTTTATATCAAATCTTGTGATTCTAAGCTGAGAAGGGTCATCTTTATATCCGGGGCTGAAAAAGTAGGAAAAAATATAATCACCATATATCTCAAAATCTTGTGAAATATCTGTAGTATTCCAGAATTTAATATGAGTAATTTTTGGCAATTTAGATATATCAAAAACCCATAATCCTTTATGAAAATTACTTGTTTTTCCAGTCAGAATTTTTGTATCAGTATTTGTATTTGCAATAGAAACAGAATTGCCACCATTTTCATTTTCTGTTTCTGCATACGCATAGGCTATATTTCCTTTAATTTTGAGGGTTGTTATCCTTTTAATATTATAATTAGAATAACTATCAATAATCTTGCCAGGTTTAGCCAACCTTTTTATATCAATATCTGTGAAAATATAGTTCCCCTTAATGGTTATTACCTTTGCTGGAAAGCAAAAGTATTTTTTACAGCTTACACCATAAATTTTTTTAATTTCAATCTGAGAATTATTATATGGGGTGTTATATACCTTGCTGCTCAGAGCAGGAGTTTTTAAACTTATTTGCTCAGGTGATTTTTCTATATCAGCATCAAGAGAAAGGGGGTGGCCTGCAAAAGAAGAAGACGTTAGAAGAAAGAAGAAAAATATTATTATAAAAAAAAATTTTCTAGGTGAAGAAGGATGTAGATGAATGGATTTTATTGCCATCTTTTATCCCAAATAATGACAGTTTTTAATGCACAAAATTATATAGTTAATATAATATCATACTGGGAAACTGTCAATTGAATACTTCTTCTCTCATTTTAAATTTTTTATAGACATTTTTTTTCAATTTATGTATTCCCATAAAATAGATATTAGGATTTACCCTTGACTTTATTAATATATTTAAGCATGAAAGAGCAAAATTGTTAAGTTTTTGTAGGAGGAGTTGAAAAGTGGCACTGAATTTAACGCAGAAGATATTGAAAGCGCATTTGGTTTCAGGGGAGTTAAAAGCAGGAACAGAAATAGCAATTAAAATAGACCAGACCCTTACTCAGGATGCAACAGGGACAATGGCTTATCTTCAGTTTGAGGCAATGGGAATCCCGAGGGTCAAGACAAAGCTTTCGGTAAGCTATGTTGACCACAACACCCTTCAGACAGGTTTTGAAAATGCTGATGACCACCGCTATCTTCAGAGCGTGGCAGCAAAGTACGGGATATATTTTTCAAGACCCGGAAACGGAATCTGCCATCAGGTTCATTTAGAACGGTTCGGAGTTCCAGGACAAACACTCCTTGGTTCTGACAGCCACACGCCAACAGGCGGGGGCTTGGGAATGATAGCAATAGGTGCAGGAGGACTTGATGTTGCTGTTGCAATGGGCGGCGGACCATTCTATCTGACAAATCCTAAAGTTGTTCTTGTGGAGTTAAAAGGCGCTTTAAAACCCTGGGTTTCAGGAAAAGACATAATCCTTGAACTTTTAAGAAGGCTGACTGTAAAAGGCGGAGTAGAAAAAATTATTGAATATGGAGGAGAGGGAGTCAAGTCGCTGACAGTCCCTGAAAGGGCTACCATTACAAACATGGGAGCAGAGCTTGGAGCAACAACATCAATATTCCCGAGCGATGAGCAGACAAGGAAATTTCTGAAAGCCCAGAAAAGAGAGAAGATATGGAAAGAGTTTTCCTCTGACAAAGGGGCGACTTACTATGAAGTTATTACCATTGACCTTGATAAACTTGAGCCAATGATAGCAAAGCCTCACAGCCCTGATAATGTCTGCAAGGTTAAGGAAATCCAAGGAGAAAAGGTAAACCAGATATTGATTGGAAGTTGTACAAATTCATCCTACAGGGATTTGATGCTTGTGGCATCCGCCTTAAAAGGCAAAAAAGTACACCCCGATGTAAGCCTTGGAATCTCACCCGGGTCAAAACAGGTTTTTCAGATGATAGCCAAAAACGGAGCCCTTGCTGATATAATAGCATCAGGCGCAAGGATTCTTGAATCCGCCTGCGGTCCATGCATCGGGATGGGGCAATCACCCTGTAGCAAAGGAGCCTCCATTAGAACCTTTAACAGAAACTTTGAAGGCAGGTCAGGAACAAAAGATGGACTCATCTATCTCGCAAGTCCTGAAGTAGCAGTCGCGGCAGCAATAAAGGGAGTAATAACTGACCCAAAAAAACTTGGAAAATATCCGAAGATAAAATCCCCTGACAAATTTCTCATAGACGACAACATGGTAATTCCTCCGTCAAAAAATCCTGATAAGGTTGAAATAATAAGAGGACCGAATATTGCACCACTTCCAGTAAAAGAACCTCTTCCGTACACACTTGAAGGAAAAGTATTATTAAAAGTCGGTGACAATATCACAACAGACCACATAATGCCTGCCGGAGCCAAGATTCTGCCGCTGCGCTCCAACATACCACGAATTTCAGAGTATGTATTTGAAGTGGTAGACCCTGAATTTCCCAAAAGGGCAAAAGCAGAACACGGAGGTTTTATAATAGGCGGCGAAAACTATGGACAGGGGTCAAGCCGTGAACACGCTGCGCTTGCGCCAATGTATCTTGGAATAAAATTTGTGCTTACAAAATCCTTTGCAAGGATACACAGGGCAAACCTGATTAACTTCGGAATTCTTCCTCTGACCTTCTCAAACCCTGATGATTACAACCGTCTTGAGCAGGGTAACAGGCTTGAGATAAAAGATGTCCACAAATTACTTAAAGAAAACAATAAGCTGACAATAATAAATATTTCCAAAGGAAGCGAATTCAAAGCCTCTTATGACTTAACCAAACGGCAGAAAGAAATAATTCTGGCAGGAGGCTTATTAAATTATACTAAAAGAAATTCAATCTGAAATTTATTTAGAAAAAAACAAAATTCCACTTGATAAATATTTCAGTATTTAATATATAAAAATGCAAGCAAATAATATAAAAAAACTAAGTTTTCTTTTATAAGACAACAGAGAAAAAAAACTTTTTTAAAAGGGTGAAAAAAATGAAGATATTAACAATCAGGGAGGCAGCAAAAATATTAAAAATCAATCCACATACTGCTTACAGGTATGCCAAAGAAGGAAAAATACCTGCTGTAAGAGTTGGAAGAAACTGGAGAGTCATGGAAGAAGTTTTGGAAGAATGGCTTGTTAAAAAAGCAGGAAAAGACATTGGTGCCTGGCACAGGAAAAAACCTGAAAAAAAAGGCAAGAATTAATTAATCCAAGTTCTCGAATCGAGTTATTTTCATAAACCTGTCATTTTCCGGTTTTAGCTGCAAAGTCGTCTTGTTAAGAACTGTTTTTGTATTTAAAAAGTCCTAATTTTTCTTAATTTGCTTATCCCATTTTCTGATACCACTCTATAAAAAATATCGGAATCTGTCTTCACTACTTTTTTTTTCTTAACAAACGATTAAAAAACCTGCTATAAATTTTAGAAATTTTATTGAAATAGATTTCTATTCAATATATCAATATCAAAAGAAAAGGAGGATTTATAAAAATTTTAAAATCTGGAATATTCTTTTTTCTGCTTTTTCTTTTTATTGCTACAGGAATACACGCTGAGGTTGCGATTGTTTCTCTGGCAGGAAAGGGAGAATTTGGTTTTTCTGATGGAGAAGGCAATAATGCAAGATTCAATATTCCCATACGTCTTGCCTGTGATAAGGAAGGTAATATAATAGTAGCAGATATATTTAATAATTGCATAAGGAAGGTCACCCCAAACGGTTCTGTCAGCACAATTGCCGGAACAAAAGAAGGTGGTTACATAGACGGAGATTTGGGAAAGGCTAAATTTGGCGCTCCCCATGGTGTTGGCGTGGACAGCAAAGGGAATATCTTTGTTGCTGACCTTGGAAGTTCTACCATAAGAAAGATATCAACTGATAAAACAGTAACCACATTTGCAGGTTCAGGAAAACCAGGATTTAAAGATGGCAAAGGGAAAGAGGCTGAATTTTCATTCCCCCATGCAATAGCAATTGATAGCGAAGATAATCTTTTCATTGCAGATATCTCAAATAACAGAATCAGAAAAATAACTCCTGATGGAACCGTCTCAACATATGCAGGCAGCGGAGAAAAAGGATTCCGCGACGGCAATGCAAGCTCTGCGCAGTTCAATATGCCAATTGATGTGGCTGTTGACAAGAATGGAAATTTATATGTTGCTGATATAGGAAACCAGAGAATTCGCAAAATCCAAGCGTCTCCATCGAATTTCTGGGATGCTCTTTTAAGGTTTTTTGGTATAAAAAAAATTAATGTATATACTCTTGCTGGCAATGGAAGAACCGGATACAAAAATGGTAAAGGGAATGAAGCAAAGTTTAACGGACCCCACGGAATTGCAGTAGACAATAATGGAAATTTAATTGTAGCAGAACTTTATAACCATGTTATCCGCAGCATAAGCCAGGACGGAAAAGTATCAACGCTTTGCGGAAATGGAGAGAAAGGCGATATTGATGGAGATGGAATCAAAGCACAGTTTAACCAGCCCGGAGGTGTTACAATAGATAAGGATGGGAATATAATCATTGCAGACCTTTATAACCATAAGGTTAAGAAAATCATACTTAAATAGGGTTCAAGGATTCGAGGGGTTAGCTGACAGCCGGGAAAATTTTTTTTTACCAGGAGGACCTTTAATGCGTGATATGACAAGAGAAGAAATAAACCAGTTAATTAACGAATGGACATGGGGAACCCTGATGGTTGTTGATGAAAATAAACCCTACGGGGTTGAAGTTGCTTACTACACTGATGGTGAATATATCTATATGATTTCAAGCCCTATGGGAAGAACAGCAAAATGTTTTACCATTAATCCAAAAGTAGCCTTCAAAATCTGTGACACTGATTTAAAATTCAAGCGCTGGAAAGCCGTTATAGTTGAAGGAAAACTTGAAAAGGTAACTAATAAGGAAGATATTCTGAAAGCGTTCAAACTGTTAGCAAAAAAAATGGGAAGGCGTAAAGACATATACGAAGAAATTGCTGAAAAGCATTCAAAAAATTCTGAAAAGTCCCCTGTGCACCGCATCCGCATTGAAACAGTTGGAGGTAGATGTAATTTCTGAAGAGATACTTCTTGCCTTTTGAGGAGAATTTTAAAATCTAATGTCTTTAGCAATAAAAATATTTGCCATTTTTCTGTTAGTTGTTATCCTCTCAGTAACAGCGCTTTACCTGTTAATCCCCTATTTTATTGACATTAACCAGATTAAATCAACCGTTGCACAGGGACTGGAAAAATCTACAAACCGCAAAACATCAATAGATAAAATTACTCCGTCATTTGTCCGCGGTCCGGGGATAAAACTGGAAGGACTGAAAATTTTTGAAGAAAACGGAAAAGATGTTTTTCTTTCTGTTGACAGCCTGTACATAACTATTCGTATCACTTCGCTTTTTTCAGGCAAATTCAATCCAAAAAATATAATCATCAAAAACCCCGACATAAAGATAAAAAGAAATGAAAACGGTGAATTCAATATTAAAGGTATTATAGAAGCTTTAAAGAAAATAAAAAGAGATCCTGAGCTTCTTTCAAAAATCCTTCTTAGAAATATCTTAATAAAAAAAGGGGAAATTAGTTTTGATGACTTTTTCAATTTAAAAAAGCCATTTGAATCTCAGTATGAGGAGCTTGAAATAAATATTAAAAATTTTTCCTTTGTTAAACCTGTCAGCATCTTTTTTCTGTCGAATTTTCAGAACGAAAAAGGAGGAACAAGCTCGATTGAAGTTAAAGGGATGGTTGAAAAAATCCCGATGGATTTTGACCCGAGCAAAATCAAGATCACAGCAAGACTTGAAATAAATTCATTCAATCTTATTCAGTTTTTTCATTACTATAAAAACTTCTCACCATTTTCAAATCTTGACGGGATAACAAACATAAAAGCAGAATTGTCAGGAAATCTTCTGGGCAATTTTACTCTTAAAGGAGATGTACAGTTCAAGTCGCTGTTAGTTGCTTACCCAAAATTCTACACCAAACCGCTCCAGTCAAACTCTGGAAATTTAAGGTTTGATATGAAATCAGACAAAGACTCAGTTAATATTAAGGATTATCAGATTAAAATGGATAATTTAATCCTTAACGGATCCTTTTACCTGAAAAACCTTAAAGCAGAAGACAAGAGTATAAATTTAAATATAAGTTCCAACTCTTTTCCCTATGATGAATACAAGAAATATCTCCCTGAAAAAGTAATGCCCCAATCAGTTATAAGTTTTTTAAAAGAAAAACTCAAAGGAGGAGAAACAAAGTTAAACTCCTTAAGATTTGAAGGAAAAACAGAAGATTTTAAAAACCATAAATATCCTGAAAATCCAAATTTGATAACCCTTGATGCTGATGTTAACAATGTAGATATGCTTTTAAGAAACAACCTGAGTCCAATTAAAATTGTAAAAGGAAATATTTCCATGAAAGACGGAGAATTAATATTTGCAAACTTGAATGGAACCTTTGGGAAATCTCCATTGCAATTAACTTCAGGGAAAATTTTGAGCATATATAAATCTCCTGAACTGATTCTCAATTTAAAAGGTAATACAAGAATCTATGAAATAACAGAATTTTTTAAAGCAGGCTTTATGCCTAAATCTGTCAGTGCTGAAGCAAGAAAAATTCAGTCGTCAAACGGTTTTGCAAATTTAAACCTTTCAATTGGAAAACTTTTAAAAGAAAATTCTCCATTCAGTTATAGCGGTGAATTGGTTTTAAACGGAGGGAGTTTTCTTTACCAAAAATTGAATTTCCCTTTTTATAACCTGAATGGAATCGTTAAATTCAACAGCGATGAGATAAATATCAATAATCTGGCTGCAAAGATAAAAGACTCACGCATTACATTGAAAGGAACAATAAAAGATTACAGGAAAAACTCCTCTTCAGTCTCTTTATCTTTTAACGGAAATATATCCTCCGCAGTAATCAAACCGTTTTTTGGAAAAAACTCTGAAAAAATCAAGCCTGACGGTTTTCTGGAACTCAGCATAAAAGCTAAAGGAAAAACCATCAGCCCAAATCTTATTGGCAAAATTGATTTATCTGAAATGGGCTATAAGATTGGAGAGGGATTCAGCAAACAGAAGTTTCATCCAAATGAGTTAAGCATTGAAGGTCATCTGTTTGAAAAGAATACCCTTCATATTGACAAATCAACAATAATCCTGGGAACAAATGAACTCACAGCCACAGGAGATATTTATGATTTTAAAAGCCCCTCTCTTAGCATCTCCTTAAAATCAAAAGGATTTGATTTAAAAGAAGCACAGCAATCATTCCCGTTTCTTTTCAGACACGATACCACAGGAAAACTCGCTGGGGAAATTAAAATACTGGGAAAAGTTTCTGATGTAAAGGAATTAAAGCTTTCACCAAACTTTGGCTTGGAAGATGTGACTTTTAAAATAGGAAAATTCAGGGAAACACTGAATAAAATAGACGGCAACATTACATTTGATAAAGATTCCCTTTCTCTTTCCAACACAGACATAACTATTGGCAAAAGCAGGTTAATTCTGAATGGCAGGATATCAAATTTTAAAACCCCAAAGATGGATTTTGATATAAAATCGCCATCATTAAATCTTAATGACTTTTTCACGAAAGAAACTGCAGATAAAGATAAACGTGAAGGATTTAAATTCAGCAATCTTGAATTATCAGACCTCGCTGGAAGGCTTGATTACAATAACGGACTGGTTAGTATTGAAAACTTAAAATCCAAATGCTGGGATGGAAATATTATTTTAAACGGTATGTTTGATTTCAGCAGGAAGAATGAATACCGTTTCCAGTTCTCTAATGAAACAAAAAATAACGACATAAAAAAAATTCTTGGTTACCTTGGTATTAAGGATTCTGATATGCGTGGGAAAATAGACATCAAGGGAAATTTAGGAAGTTTAGGAGAAAACGGTGAAGAAATTAAAAATAATCTCAACGGAAATATATCCATAGATTCAAAGAATGGAAAAATTAAGAAAACAGGGCTTAATATTTTTTCAAAGGTTCTGACATTTTTCAATGTTTTTAAATGGCACGAATTCTGGATCAAGGACGTTCAGGTTAACGGAATGCCATATAAAAACCTCACAGGAGATTTTTTAATAAAAAATGGAATTGTATCTACTGAAAACCTTTTCCTTGACGGAAATGCAATGAAAATATCTGCAATTGGCAGTATTGACATACCTAAGGGTACAATAGATATGAAATTAGGGGTTCAGCCTTTAAGCACAGTAGATACCATAGTAAGCAATATCCCTGTAATCGGGTATATTCTCGGAGGTGAAAACAAGAGCATTGTAATTGCACATTTTAAAGTAACAGGGGATTTAAAAAATCCTGATGTTGAATCAATACCTATCCAGAGTCTTGGCACTGGAATTCTTGGAATATTTAAGAGGATCTTTACCTATCCAAAATATCTTATATCACCATAGAAGCAGTATTTCCCAGTTGTCCGCATGCAGCAAGAATATCAGTTCCTCTGCTTTTCCTTAAGTTCACAGTGATTTTTTTTGACTTCAGAAAGCTCTGAAATTCCAAAACCCTTTCAGGAGGAGATGGCAGGAACTCTGAATCAGGGAAAATATTGAAATTAAGCAGGTTAATCTTTGCTTTTATTCCTTTAAGAATCCGCACAAGTTCTTTTGCGTCTTCTATGCTGTCATTGAAATCCTTTATTAAGATATACTCAAAAGTAATCATGCTTTTTTTCTGCAAAGGATAAGTTCTAATCGCTTCCATCAACTCTTTGAGAGGAAAAAATCTGTTAACAGGCATTAGTTTTCTTCTTTTTGCATCATTTGGAGCATTTAATGAAACAGCAATGCTTATGTTTAAACCGGACTCCATCAGCTTTTTTATCCCCGGGATAACTCCGCAGGTTGAAAGGGTAATGCGGCGCGATGAAAAATCAAATCCACCCCTGTCAATCATTATCTCCACAGCTTTTTTAACATTTTCAAAATTATCAAGCGGCTCTCCCATCCCCATTATTACAAGATTTGTTAGCTCGTTGCTCTTTTCCAAATCTCTTTTTACTTCCAGAATCTGGTTTAAAATTTCTGCGCTGGTGAGGTTTCGTTTAAATCCTTTTTTCCCTGTAAGGCAAAACCTGCATCCTCTTGCGCATCCGACCTGAGTCGAAATACAAAGCGTAATCCTCTTCTTGTTAGGAATCAGGACACTCTCAATAAAATTCTTGTCAGCAAGAGCAAATATATATTTCCTTGTGTTGTCAGAGGAGGATAAGATTTTTTTAATTGCCAACCTGCTTAAAAAAGCCTTTTCAGAAATCAGTGACCTGTTGCTCTTGGAAGCATTGCTCATCTGGCTGAAACAGGTGATTCCTTCCTTGAAAACCCATTTTTTTATCTGGGAAGCCCTGTAACCCTCAAGTCCAAGTTCAGCAAGAAAGATATCAATTTCAGGCAGACTCAGATTCAATAAGTCAGTTTTTTCCATAATTATATATCAAATCCAAATGACGAAGGAATTTCAAAATTTTAGTATGCTGTCATAATTAGTTCTTTGTATTGTCATTGCGAGGGACGAAGTCCCGAAGCAATCTCAAAAGGAGATTCCTTCGCTTCGCTCGGAATGACAATAGGGTAAAGTTATTTACAGGACAGGACAATAGCTTACAGCTATCAAAGCTATTTTGACCTTAGAGCTTTAAACTTTATCTATGGTATAAATCTTCAGCTATATCCTCTAACTCCAGTTCCAGCAATTTTTCCTTTTTAGGAGCCGTAGTTTCTTTGTCCCAACCGCGGCAGTCATAATAGTCGTCAAGCATTTTTTCAATACCCTCTTTTTTAAACGTTTTTCCCCTCCATTTATCACCATCAGCTGGTTTTTCAAAAAACATTGACGGCACTCTGTCATTCTTTCTGCTAAAGCCGCCAACTCTGAGATTAAACGCCTGCTCAACAGGCAAAACATCATCTATTATCAATCCCCGCAAATGGTCTGTTCAAATTCCTCGCTCCCTTTCCCGATTCTTGATGCTGCAACCTTCTGCCCATCACACAGAATTTCTCCAAATCCCTTTTTATGAGCCATCTGCTCAATAAGCGAATAGACTGTTTTAAAATTTCCCCATTCAAGCTTTATCCCTTCTGTATCCTCGCTTTTTGAAATTGCATTAACAGGGCATGCTTTCTGGCACGGAGGGTTTTTGCAGAGCTTGCAGGTTACAGGGTAATCTATGAGATGTTCAACTGTAACAACCCTTATTCTTGAAAGCCAGGGGGCAAAAATTCCTTCATGCCTGAATGAACAGACTATCTCGCATAGCCTGCAACCAGAGCAAACAGCAGGGAATTTACCTTCTTCAAGAATTATTTTTTTATCTTTAACCATAATTTTCATTTGAATTTATAAACAAAAACTGTAATGTCAAATGAAATATGGCAAACAAACTTGATTCAACTTTGGGTAGTGGCAGGTCTCCTGACCTGCCATCAAGAAATATGAAATATAGTGAAGGCTATCACTTTATTACAATAGTGACAAACAATCGTATCAAGGCATTTAAATACAAAGAAATAGCTATGATAGCTATAAAGGTAATTTCATTTTATGAAAAGAGGTTTGATTACAAACTTATAGGATTTATTATTATGCCATATCATATTCACTTTATCTGTGAACCAATTAAAAATATTTCTAGTTATGAAAATCCTCTTAGGAAAGGTTTATGCAATGATATATTTGATTACGAGTTCTCAGATATTAGACGGTATTTCGGGTCAGGAGACCCGAAGCTACCCTGACTTATAAACAATTTCATATTCATGGCACAAACTGCTGACTGCATAATAATTGGTGGCGGGATTATAGGAATAAGCATTGCCTATAATCTTGTTAAATGCGGATTAAAAAATGTAATCCTTCTTGAAAAGAAGGAATTTCTTGGAACAGGCTCAACTGCAAAATCTGCAGGAGGAATAAGGCACCAGCATTCAACTGAAATAAATATCAGAATGACTCTTGAAAGCGTTAAAATCTTAAAAACCTTTGAAGATGAGATGGAAGTTAATATTGATTTCCGGCAACACGGTTATCTGCTCCTTGCTGCAAGTGAAATAACCCTTTCAGAATTAAAAAAAAATGCAAAACTTCAGAAATCGCTCGGAGTAGAAGTAAGCCTCTTGTCTCCAATAGAAATAAAAACTATTGTTCCTCAATTAAATATTGATGATATCCTTGGCGGAACATTCTGCCATCAGGATGGTTATCTTGACCCCAATGGACTTATGTACGGCTATTCCAAAAATTTTAAAAAACTCGGAGGAGAAATTCTTACTTCAACTGAAGTGACAGGAATAAAGGTAAAAAATGGAAAAGTTTTTTCAGCAGTGACCAACAAGGGGGAAATCCAGTCAGATATAATTATCAACGCCGCAGGTCCCTATGGCGGCAAAATCGCAGAAATGTCCGGACTGAAACTCCCTCTCACGCCTCTTAAACGGCAGGTCTTTGTTACTGATGTCTTCAAAGAAATCAGCCCGACTACGCCAATGGTAATAGACCTTGATGCCCCGTTTTACTTTAGACCCGAACAAAGCGGAGCAATTCTTATGAGCATGGCGGACAAACAGGAAACTTCCGGATTTGACACAACCCTTGACTGGAGTCTTCTTGAAAAGGTTGTAGAAAAAGCAATCCACAGGGTCCCTGTTTTAGAAAACGCAAAGATTATAACAGGCTGGGCAGGATTGAGGACGCTTACTCCTGACCAGAATGCAATTCTCGGAGAGGTTGCCGCCTTAAAAGGTTTTATCTGCGCTGCCGGATTCAGCGGTCACGGCATAACACACGCCCCGATAGCAGGGAAACTAATCTCCGAGCTTATTATTGATGGAAAAACAGAAACCCTTCCAATCATTGAAATGAGCCCTGAAAGGTTTGCAGACGGAAAATCAGGTTATGCAAATGGCGTGATTTAATTTATAAAAATTTCCCTTTACAGATTTTTTTAATCTGTGATAATGAAAAAAATAGTCAGAAGGGTTTAATGGTTTAATGATTGAAGATTTTAGATTTTAAAAATTAAAAAGCTGAGAGCTGTATGGTGACAGCTTATATCAAACTTTTGCCTTTTGATTTTCACTTGAATCCTTGAACCCTCAAACCCTTGAAACCTTTTTTACAGGAGACAAACCATGGCTGGAGAACGCAAGGAAAAGGAAAAAGCTATTGATTTAGCCTTTGCCCAGATTGAAAAGCAGTTTGGCAAGGGTTCAATAATGAGGCTTGGTGCTGAACACGTTGTGCAGGATATTCCTGTTATCTCAACAGGTTCTTTAAGCCTTGACATTGCCCTTGGTGTTGGAGGTCTGCCTCGGGGAAGAATAATAGAAATCTTTGGTCCTGAATCATCAGGTAAAACAACCCTTGCCCTTCACGCTGCTGCAGAAGCGCAGAAAATCGGAGGAATAACTGCCTTCATAGATGCTGAACACGCACTGGATGTCTCCTATGCAAAGAGGCTTGGCGTAAGGACAGATGACCTTTTAATCTCCCAGCCTGATACAGGTGAACAGGCGCTTGAAATAGCAGAAGTCCTTGTAAGAAGCGGTGCAATTGACCTGATAATAATTGACTCTGTTGCAGCATTGGTCCCAAAAGCCGAGATTGAAGGTGAGATGGGGGATGCCCATATGGGCTTACAGGCAAGGCTGATGTCTCAGGCTCTCAGAAAGCTTACAGGCATTGTGAGCAAGTCAAACAACATACTAATATTCACAAACCAGATAAGACATAAAATTGGTATCTTTTTTGGTAATCCTGAAACAACATCAGGCGGAAATGCTCTCAAATTTTATGCCTCTGTGCGGCTTGACATCAGGAGAATTGCCTCAATAAAAGAAGGACAGGATATTGTTGGAAACAGGACAAAAGTAAAGGTTGTCAAAAACAAAGTCTGCCCGCCCTTTAAAGAGGCTGAGTTTGATATAATGTATGGAGAGGGTATTTCCTCTGAAGGAGACATTCTTGATAAGGGAGTTGAATTGGGAATAGTAGAAAAAGGCGGTGCTTGGTTTTCCTACGATGGCGACAGGATTGGTCAGGGCAGGGAAAATGCAAAACTCTTTCTCAAGGAACACAAGGATACCTGTCTTGAGATAAAGAAAAAGGTTTTGGAAAAAAAGGACTTGTTGAAAACTAGTAAATAACCCCACGCTTTCGCACAGGGTATTCAGGTTGTGTTTTTCATAAACAAAAATTCGGTTAGATTATTTTGAGTAAGCGTTAAGAAGCTTGATTGGTAGTCAGGCTAAGATAAGCCTATACCTGTTTTATACAATACCAACAAACCCCTTCTCCACCCATCCCCTCATATCCTTTGAACCATGGGGAAGTTTTATTTTTAACCACCCATCGCTCTCATCAAGAATTTCAATTTCTGTCCCTTCATGGAGTTTAAACAGGATTGTATCATTACTGCTATTTCCGGACCTCACCGAAACCTCTTCTGCAAGCACAACTCCATCCTTAAGGTTTTCCATCACGTAAAACTTTGTTGCTGCTGAAATTCCGCTTGAAAGCATTATAAAGAGTGAAACAAAGAAAACGGCTCTTAAGAGAGGCAAGGGTTTAAAAATCTTCAAAATAGCTGAAATCCAGAATATTCCATTGAAGACAAGAAATATCATGAAAAGCTCTTTAAGATTTAAACTGTAATACCAGAAAAAAATTCTTCTGCGAATTTCCGGGTCTTTTATTTCTGTTCTATCTTTAATATTCTGCCTTGCATAATTAAGATTTGCAGTTAAATCCTCATCCCGAGGACTATATAACTTACCATTCTTGTAATTGAAAATAGCCCTTCCTGTTTCTCCTTTTCTGAAATAGCAGTTCCCAAGGTTATAATAGAGCAAACCATTTCTGATTCCTGAGTTTAAAAGCTTCTCGTATAATGAAATAGCCCCGTCATAGTCGCCTTTATTGTATGCCTGGTTTGCTTCAAGAAAAATATTAGAGGGTTCATCTGAAGAAAAAACCGGAAGGGAAATCAGCATTATGGAAAACAGGAAAAAAAGAACAAAAACTTTCATATAGGAAATCTCCTGAAATCCCTTTCAAGAACATTCAACAGCTCTTCACCGGATATCAAAAGCTCTTTTTTCTCCTCAGGAGATAAGCCTCCGGAAACAAACTTTTTATACTCAAGGTTCTCAAGGAAACTTTTAACTTTTTCAACAGTCTTCTCATTTATTCCTGCAGTTCCAAGCCTTTCCCCTATTTCAGCAGGGGTAAGAGCAGAACCTGCAACATTCAGTTTATCTCCAAGATATTCCCTGACAGTCTTGGACAGAATAGTAAAGAAGGCATCTTTATAATTCTCCCTGCACTTCCTGGCTTCTTTAAGTCTTTTTTTTGCCTCCCCGATGGCTCTCCTGTTTCTTGCAAATTTTATGTCCTTCATGTAACGGTCACTTCTTTTTTTATACACAAGACATGACAGATAGGACAGAAAAGGGATTATTGAAAAAGCAATATAAAGAGGGTCTGACAAATTTAGCCTCTGGTCTTTCAAAGATGAAATTGATGTGTTTATTGGAAGGATATCTCTTTTTAAAACCTTAATTGACTCCTGCAAACTTTGTCCTTTAAAACCTTCTGCAATACGCAATCTTTCATCCTCGCCTCCGGGCAATCCTGTGAAAACAATCTTCTTAGAGCTTATAGTTTCATATTTTCCGGTTTCAGGATTAAAAAATGAAATTGTTACAGGAGGAATATTCAGAATTTCTGTTTTTAAAGGAATAATTGCTTTCTTGAAAATTTTTTCCCCGATTAAAGAATCCCCGTCAATACCAATTTCAACCCTTGGCTGGTCATTATAGATTTTAAATTCAGAAGATTCTTTTAAAAAAGGTTCAGGAATATTTCTGATATTCCCTTTTCCTGAAATTTCCAGATCAAGAGTAGCTGATTCTCCAACCTTAATCTCATTTTTGCTTAAGCTTGCAGCGATTTTAAAATTTCCAACAAGGTTGTTAAAGTCTTTAGGTCTGTTTTCTTTTGGCAGAGGCTTTACATTTACAATAATCGGTTTTGTGCTGAGTATTTTTTGTTCAATTCTTCCGCTACCGAAAAAAGGGTCATCAAAAAAACCTCTGCTTTTTGATCTCCTGACAATTCCAAACTTAATTCTTGAAGAAAAAATCTCAAGCTTGCCTGCTTTTAATGGAAAAAGAACTGTTCTGATTTCATATACAAGGTACTGTTCTCCGTTAATTACCTTGCTAAGTTCTCTCTCTTTTCCAAGCTCCTCAGCGATAAAACCCTCAAAGGCAGGTTTTTCAATACTTGCTTCCGAGACAGGAATTTTTCTGAAAAAGCGGATTGTATAAACTATCTGCTCATTCATATAGGGGTTTGGGTTGTTTATCTCCGCGGTCAGGAAAAACTCCTTTGAATCTGAATCTTTTCTTGATTCACCTGACAAAGACAGAACTTTTATCTTTATTGGTGCTGTTCTGTAAACCTTTCCTTGGACTTCAACCTGTACCTGACCAATAGTGAAATCTCCCTCTTTCTGAGGAACCAGAATGTAGTTAAAAGACTTAGAGGCGCTTAAAGTGCCATTGATTATTTTCACTTCAGAAGATGTTCCGCTTGACATGACCTGAAAGCCCTGAAGAGACGGAAGAACCGGATCTCCCATTCTCTGTGCCCCGTTCACAGCCACAGACAGGGTTATCTGGTCATCCATTGTCGCCTCTGTTTTGTCAACTGTTGCTGTAACAGTAATCTCAGAAGCTGATGCTGGAAAGATAAAAAATAAAAAAATAAATATTGATGCTAATATAATTGGTTTCAGCTTTACCATAATCTTATCAGTCATAATAAATTATCACGTGCTTTCGCGCGTGGCTTTTGAGTTTATTTTGTTTGTTTGTCATTGACCCAAAAATTCCATCGGACAGGCGGGAATGATAAACTTTGACTCTTTCTATCCACTAACTACTCTTTATTCCCTACTATTACAGCTTATAGCTGAAATCACCAGTCCCTTGATGGAGTGTAAGGCATTACTCTTCTTTTCATCGCATCTCCCAAAACAGGGTTTTTCTTCTCCTCCTTAAGGCTGTTTAACAGCATTTCAGCTTCTTCTTTTGAAAGCTGCCTTGTATTCATTTTGGATTTCCCTTCATCCTTGGGTTTCTCGTTTTCCTTTTCTCCTTGTTGTTGACCACTCTGATTCTGTTTATCTTTCTGCTTGTCCTGCTGAGCAGAATTCTTTAAATCCTCTCCCTCCTTCTTATTCTCTTTTCCTCCATCTTTTTTATCTTCACCCTTCTTGTTTTCATCCTTTCCTTTCTCATTCTTATCTTTACCAGCCTCCTTTTGCTCATCCATCTCTTTTTCCAATTTCTCCATTACAAGTTCCAGATTATGCCTGGCATCTTTATCCTCAGGGTCAAGTTCCAGAGCTTTTTTATAATATTCAGCTGATTTATTTAAATTCCCTTTTCTGTAGAAGCAGTTTCCAATATTATAATAAGCGTTTTCCTTAAGTGGTTTCAAATGAGTATCCTTGCTGTTATTTACTACATCAAGATATCCCTTTATTGCTTCATTATAGTTTTTAGTCTTATACTGAGCATTTGATACATTATACTTCACTCTGATATCCTTAGGATTTTCAACCTGAGCTTTAAAAAAGGTATTTAATGCCTCCTTATAATTTTTTTTATCAAAATGCTCTTTTCCTTCTTTGAAATAGCCATATATTGATTTTGCAGAAGCAATAGACGGATTAAAAAATATTGCAAAAAACAACAGGCAGATTATTCCGTAATTAAATACCATTATAATGCCTTTCTTCTCTCTCTGATAAAAAACTCTCCAACCACAAAACATAACCCTGCAAAAACAAACCACTGGAATCTCTCTTCCCAAACCTTTTCTCTTGTTGCTTTAAAAACCTTCTTTTCTGTTTTCTCTTTTATTTCCTCTCTGTAGATTTTTTCAAGGTCCAAATCCCCTGCCACAGACCTTACATAGCTTCCGTCTGTTTCAAGCGCAATTTTCTCCAGAGTCGACTCATCAAGCCTTGAAATTACAATATCGCCTTCAGGATTTTTCTTAAAACCTCCCTGAGAACCCTTTAATGGAATTGGAGAACCTCTGGCATTTCCTATCCCTATGCAGAAAATCTTAACCCCCTGTTTTTTTGCTTCTGATACAGCATTTATAACTTCTCCTTCCTGGTCTTCTCCGTCAGTAATAAGGATTAATGCTTTTGACCTGCTTTTTGCGCTTCCAAAAGCCTGAACTGATTTAATTATTGCATCAGCAATTGCTGTTCCTTTAACAGGAATTAAATCAGGGCTTAAAAAGTCCAGAAAAATCTGGCACGCACCGTAATCAAGAGTGAGAGGACAGAAGACAAAGCTTATCCCAGAAAATGCCACAAGCCCTATCCTGTCTCCTTCAAGCATCCTGAGAAGATCTGAAACCTTTCTCTTGGCTCTTTCAAGCCTGTTTGGTTTTATATCTTCAGCTAACATACTGTCAGATACATCAATGGCAATTATAATATCAATCCCCTCCCTTTTTATTTCTTCCCAGTGAAACCCCCAGAGCGGTCTTATTAGCGCAAAAATCAAAAAAACAGATCCGAAGATGAGAAGGCTTTTTTTCAGGATATATCTGCTCTTCTTTATCCCCGGAGCAAGTTTTTCAAGAAGAACCTTCCCGCAAAACTTTTCAAGAAGCCTCTCCCTTTTGCGGTAAGAATAGACAAAAAACCCGAGCATCAAAGGAATTATCCAAAACATATATAAAAATGAAAGGTTGCCAAATTTCATAGTATTAACTCAAAGGTATAAATCCTAAATTCTCCTTTTCACGGTATCTTTCTCAGCCACGTATTGCTGAAAATCATCTCCATTAGTATTGCAATTATCCCAATAACTAAAAAATAATAAAATAGTTCATTATATTCATAAAAAGTTTTTATTTCCACTTTGGTTTTTTCCATCGCATCTATCTGCCTGTAAATCTTAATCAAAGCCTCTGAGTCCACAGCCTTGAAATACTGGCCTCCGGTAATCTTTGCTATGTCCTGAAGTGTCTCTTCATCAATGTCAACGCTCTGATAGATGTACCTTTTGCCAAAGAATGTATCCACAAGAAACGGAACTTCTCCATGCGTTCCAACTCCTATTGTATATACCTTAATCCCGTAGGTACGGGCAATTTCCGCAGCCGTCTGAGGGAAAAGGCTTCCAAAATTGTTTCTTCCATCTGTAAGAAGAATAATCACTTTTGATTTGCTCTTGATGTTTTTTATTCTTTGTACTGCTATACCCAGCGCAGAACCGATGGCAGTACCATCCCCTGCAACTCCAATCTTTACATTCTGAAGAAAGCTCAGCAATATGTTGTAATCAAGCGTTAGAGGGCACTGGGTAAAAGCATGTTCAGCGAATACTACCATTCCGATTCTGTCATTCACTCTCTTGTTTATGAATTCTCGTACCACCCTTTTTGCAATTTCAAGTCTGTTGACCCTCTCACCGTTAATCTCAAAATCCATTGCCTGCATGCTTCCTGAAGTGTCAAGGACTAACATTATATCTATCCCCTCTGAAGTTACTTCTGTGAACTTGTTCCCGCTCTGAGGTCTTGCAAGACTGACTATTATCAGCATAATTCCGGCAATCCGCAGCAATACCAGAATGTATCTGAATCTTACAGTCCTTGGAATCCTGAGCCTTTTAAACCTCTCAATTGAAGAATACTGAATCCTTCCGCTTCTGCTTCCCTTTTTGTAATCATAAATGATAAAAGAAATTATTAATAGCAGGAGAAGAAACCATGGGTCATGGAATTTAAACATAATTAATCTCTGTGAAATATCTTCTTAAAAATTCTTATGTCTAGAACTGTTTTGAATTTGGAATTTGTGATTTGGAATTTAATGCTTCCCCTTCCTCTTTTGTTCCTTCAATGAACTTCAAAAAATCCTCTTCAATTCTTTCTGTTTCTTCTTTTAAAGGAAAATGCTTGGCAAATTTTACCAAATCAGTTGTCAGAAGAAAATCCCTGCCAATCAAAAAATGGCTTTCTGGAAAAATTCCTGTTTTCTGAATTAATGGAATAATCTCTTCCGAGGTTCGCTCAGTGGCAGGGAATAAAAACCTTTTTTCAAGGTATCTTCTGAAAATTTCAGAAAAGGCAAAATAAAACTTTTGGTATTCCCCGTTCTCTAAGAATCTTTTTTCCTTTAGCTGAGTAAGCTCCCTGAAAGCAATCTCATGTGGAGGTATGAAAATCTGAGCCTCAGTTTTTTTCTTCCTGTTCTTAAAATAAAAATAACCCAACAGGACAAGGCATATAAGGATTATTATTATTGCGGCAATTAATAAAATTTTTCTGTAGTCTCTTTCTATTTTCTCAAGTGGTTTAATATCAATAATATCCCTTTCCCTGCCTTCTGATAATCCCCCTGAATCCCCCTTTGTCAAAGAGGGACTAAGGGGGATTTTTTCTTTTTCAAAGGAAGATGATAGCAGGTCAGGAGACCTGCCACTACCCTGGGTAGAATCGGGTCTCCTGACCCTATTTTCATTAATCCCTAAACTGTTCTGCGAAAAAAATGCTCCCATTGAAAGAGAATAGACTAACAGGATAAATATTAATGAAAACAACAGAACCTTTTTTGAAATCATCTATATCATCCTCTTTTCTCTCATCTTGAAAAACTTTATTATCGGGTGCACATAGGGGGCATCAGTTCTTATATCTATGCTGTCAAGATTTATTGCTCTAAAGAAACTTTTCCTCTGGGCAAGCTCGCTTTTCACCAAAAAATCAAATCCTTTTCTGAACATGTAATCTCCTGTATCAACTAAAATATTCTCCCCTGTTTCAGCATCTTCTATTTCCATTAAACCGACTTCCGGAAGTTCTGTTTCCTTGGGGTCGGTTACAGTTATTGCTATCAAGTCATGCTCCTTGTTTGTAATCTTAAGAGGTTTTTCATAGCCTGCAGTTAAAAAATCAGATATTAAAAAACATATGGCTTTTCTGTTCAGAACTCTGTTCAAGAAATCAAGGGCAACCCCTATATCAGTTCCCTTATGCTTTGGAGTATAACTCAGTACCTCTCTTATTACTCTCCATACATAGCTTTTTCCTTTTTTGGGAGGGAGGAACTTTTCGACCCTGTCAGAAAAAATCAGAAGCCCGACCTTATCATTGTTCCTGATGGCAAGGCATGCAAGAACTGCAGCTATTTCAGCAGAAAGCTCATTTTTAAAACGGCTGACTGTTCCAAACCTTCCTGAATAAGATACATCAACAAGGAGCATTACAGTCAGTTCTCTTTCTTCCCTGTAAACTTTTACAAAAGGTGTCCCCATCCGGGCTGTAACATTCCAGTCAATTGACCTTATATCATCACCTGGCTGGTATTCCCTGACCTCCTCAAACTCCATCCCTCTCCCCCTGAAAGCAGACTCATATTCACCAGCCATAACTGCATTTACAAGGTGTTTTGTCCGGATATGGATACTCTTTATTTTCTTTAGAATTTCAGAAGAAAGCATAAATTAACCTATAACTTATGACTCATAACTTATGACTCATAATAAAAAGGGTTCAAGGAGTCCAGGTGTCAAGGGTTCAAGTTAAAATCAAAGTGCCTGCCTACCGTCAGGCAGGCAAAATGACAAATTAAAATTTAAAGATTCAATTCAAAAATTTTGATATTTTATTTTTTCTTTTATTACACTTGACCCTACACCCTATGACCCTTTGACCCTCGTCCTAAGGTACGTCAATCTTCTCTAAGATTGTCCTGATTATATCATCAGTGGTTAAATTCTCTGCCTCTGCCTCATAGGAAAGAATGATTCTGTGGCGCAGTATGTCAGGGCAGATTAGCTTCACATCCTGTGGAGTAACATATCCTCTTCCCTGAATAAATGCATAAGCCTTTGCTGCCTGATTTAAATATATTGATGCCCTCGGAGAAGCACCGTACTGTATCAGGTTGCCGATATTCAGACCATATTGGCTCGGATTCCTTGTGGCAAAAACTATTGCCACAATATAGTCCTGAATTTTTTCATCTATGTAAACCTGTTCTATCATCTTTCTTGCCTCAAGTATTTCTGATGGCTCTATGACAGCTTCAGTCTTTATTTCTGTTAGCGATGAAACCCTTTTCATAATCTCTTTCTCTTCAGCCTTATTCGGGTAACTCACCCTTAGTTTCAGCATAAAGCGGTCAACCTGTGCCTCTGGAAGAGGGTATGTTCCTTCCTGCTCTATCGGGTTCTGCGTAGCCATTACAAGAAAAGGCTCTTCAAGCTTAAAAGTCTGCTCCGCCAGAGTAACCTGTCTCTCCTGCATTGCCTCAAGAAGCGCAGACTGTACCTTTGCAGGAGCCCTGTTTATTTCATCAGCCAGGATTATATTGCTGAAAATAGGTCCCTTTTTTATTGTAAAGATTCCATCCTTTGGAAGGTAAATCTGTGTTCCAAGAAGGTCAGCAGGCAGGAGGTCTGGCGTGAACTGGATTCTCTGAAACTTGGTGTTGATTGCCTTGGCAAGTGTTTTTACTGCTGTTGTCTTTGCAAGGCCCGGAACCCCTTCTACCAGTATATGCCCGTTTGAAAGAATCCCGAGCAAAAGCCTTTCAATCAAATACTGCTGTCCCACAATCACCCTGCTTATTTCAGAAATTAATTTTGCAATAAACCTGCTCTTTTCTTTGACCTTTTCGGTAATCTCAGGAATAGTAAGTGCCATAATACCCTCCAATGATTCTGTTTATATGCGCTGCTGTAACATCTGCTGAAATTTTGATTTTCAGCAGGCACAGGCTCTGCCTTTACCAATCTGTTTTGAAACAAAAATAATTTTATAATTTTAAATATCAAAACATAGATGTCAAATCAATGTTAAAATTATTCATGGTAGGGAAGAACAAAGAATTAACCAATTTTACACCCAAAAAACATTATTATGGTGAGACAGGGTTTTCAAAAAAACGTTCCTTTCTCACAAATTAACCCTTCAAGGGAGATTGAAAAACCCATTTATATTTATCTGTTTTACAAATCCAAATTATCTGTCTAATGAGATTTTCTGTGGAATAACTCTGCTGGCTGGATGAGGTTAAAATCTGTTTGATGGGCAAAATGGCATAAATTTACCCCACTTTACTACTCACTATATATTTGTTAAATTACTATAAATTCTTGACTTTAAAACAGATAAGTTTTATTAAATAAAAAAAATAATTTTCATTGATGGGATTGTAGGGTAGGTTCGTCTACTGTCAGGATATATAGAAAGTGAGGTAAAATAAATATGCCGGTAAAAGATGAGAAAAAAATAACAGAAGCCTTAATAATTGCAATGAAGAATGAACTCAGAGTCATAGAACTTTACTCCAATTGCGCAAAAAGAGAACTTGCCGAGGATAGCAAAAAGAATCTCAAGGTTTTAATAAAAGATGAAGAAAGGCACATGCATCTTCTGAAAGAAGCCTTTGAAAAAACTCTCGACAAGAAACTTGATACCTCAAAACTCAAGAATGTCTCTTTGAAAACAGTAAAAGTAATCAAGGATGACCCCTCATATCTTCATATTGTTGACATAGCCATCGGATACGAGAAAACAGAAAAAGAACATTTTGAAAAATCCGAGGCAGCGCTTAATATTAAAGAGCTTAAAGACCTTTTTAAATCCCTCATAATAGATGAGCAGAATCACCTTGACATTTTAGAAAAGGAACGCAAATCAATCCTTGGACAACCATTTGATGAGTATGAACTTGATTTCTATGTTAGAGAATAAGGATAAATCATGCTTACAAAAGAAAAGGTAAAAAGCTTCATTCAGGAAAACTGCAACCCCTCTCTCACAGGAATCTCAAGCGCTTCACCTTTCAGCAGTGCTGACAAAGAACGCTTCAGGAATTGCATGAGAGCCCTTAAAGAAGGAAATCCGATCCACTCCAATGAAGAGCTTTTCAACTGCACTGATTTTATGGAAGACGCAAAGGCAGTAATTGTACTTGCAACTAATTCCTATTTTGGGGAAATAGCTCCAAGAGCTAATGAGAAAATAAATCCTGTTGGAGAGATAGGCGATTTTTATATGAATGATAATATTATTAACTCCGGAATGGAAAAATCCGGCAAGATAGTAAATTTCCTGAAAAGCAACGGATTTGAAGCAGAAGTGCCTTTTGTCGGATTTTCCCAGAAAGCTAAAGCAGCAGAGGCAGGAATAGGAAAGATAGGGAAGAATACCCTTGTAATAAATGAAAAATACGGGTCATGGCTTACACTTTCAACTATAATCACAAATGCCCCTCTTGAGCCTGACAGTCCTGCAAAAGATGACTGCGGTAAATGCAACATCTGCGTTGAAGCCTGCCCGACAGACGCCCTGTCAAAACCCTATAACCTGAATGTTGGCAAATGCATAACCTATTTTCTATGCCATCTGAAAACAGAGATTCCAAGGCAGTACAGGGAAGCAATTGGTGTCAATATAGGCAACTGCACAATCTGCAGCGATGTATGTCCCTATAACAAACAAGACCTCGCAATTAACAAAAAAGACAAAATGCCTGATGAGGTAATCTATCCTGAGTTGATTCCTTCTTTAAATATAACTGAAGAAAAGTATCAGGAAAAATACGGAGTAAAATTTTTTGATTTCATAATGGGAGGCAGAAGATATTTCAGAAGAAATGTCGCTGTTGCCCTTGGAAACTCAAAATGCGAAAAAGCTGTTCCGGAACTTTTGAAAGCCCTTGTGGACGAAGATAAACTTGTCCGCTCACATACCGCCTGGGCTTTAGGGAAAATCAGCGGAGAAAAGACTAAGAAGGGGCTTGAAAAGGCTCTTTTGCTGGAAACAAACCAGAGTGTAAAAGAAGAAATAGAATCAGCTCTTAAATCAAATTATTAGATTCTTCAAATCTCTTAAATCGTTTATAACAAAATCAGGATTGGCTTTTTCAATATCTTCCTTTTTACAAAACCCATAAGTGACGCCGCAGGTAAAAACCCCTGCAGACTTTCCTGCCTCAATGTCAATCGGATTGTCACCAATCATCAGAGTCTTTGACTGATTGATATTTAATCTCGCAAGAACATTCAGAATCGGTTCAGGAGACGGCTTCCTCTGCAATGTATCCTCAGGTCCAAGAACCACATCAAAATAATCTTCTGCCCCAAGCCCTTTAAGAATGGCAACAGAAAATTCCCTGTTCTTGTTTGAAATTACTGCCTTCTTCTTTGGACTGAAGAACTGAAGGGTTTCTCTCACTCCAGGATATAAAACTGTGTTATCAAGAAGGTGTTTCTCATGGTGTTCCCTGAAGAAATCAATCATCTCTGGTGCTCTGCTGTCTTTATCTGAACCAAGCACATCTTCCATCAGTTTCTTTATCCCTGAGCCAATGTAGCTTTTTACCTTTTCTTCATCAAGCCTTTCAAGCCCAAGCCTTTCAATGGTAAAATTCAAAGAGATGGCAATATCTTTTAAAGAATTTATCAAAGTTCCATCAAGGTCAAAAATTATGAGGTCAATCTGTTTCATGCTATAGCTCTCAGCTTTCAGTATTATTAACTATGTCGCAATGTCATTGCAACTGTCTCATAATCCTCGCCCGTCCTTGCGAGGAGCGATAGCGACGAAGCAATCCAGACGAAATTACCACAAACCGATAAATCGGCTCTCGTAATAACCCTTTGGGTCAGATTGCAGGACTAAAGCCCTTCGCAATGGCAGGCGAGGGACCTGCTTGCAATGACGAAAACACGAGTTTTTTGACAATCTGTAAAAACCTGTTTCTACAGTTTTTAAAAAAGTTTTTTTGCTTTAACATTAAAACAAGGGATTTAAAATTTCCAAGGGAAAATTATCTTAACTGCAGAATTGTAATAGGAAAGAAACAATATTAACAACCTCTGCTAAGTCTTAATCAATCCTTTTCTAATCTTTTCACGAAATACCTTCTCTCTTTTATTCAGCACTTTAGAGGAAAGAATGTTAATTTCTTCTAACCAGTTGAGCTTCCATTCAGCAGAAGAATCCCTGAATTTTCGCAATACCTCAATCGGATAGATATAAGCAGGATGCTTTTTAGTTTTTCGCGGCATATTTTTACTCTTCTTTTTGCAATATTTTAAGCATTGCAATATCAGACAAATCTTTATCCCGTCCAGCCTTCTTTTTCATCTTAATAATGTCATTAATAGACACTAAATGAATAACAAAATCCCCTGCACAACAATAATTCTATTTTAGCAGAACATCTTGGAAAATATCAGGCTGGAATTTTCTTAATGAACTAACAGTGTTGCCTTAGAAGCCCCTCCCCCAATCAGCGAGCCAAAGGAAATCGAGTCGCCGTCTTTAAGGACAGTATTTAATTTCTGGGGATAGTTGGCTTCATAGTCAACAGGATGGTTATTAAGATAAACATTTGCTCTTGTAACTTTCCCCTGCATTGAATCCATTGTCAGGATTGCCCGCTTCTGGAACATGTAGCCGTATTTATTAATAAGAAAGGTAATAGCATCATTTACGGTTGAACCGTCTTTTATCTCTATTTCCTCTTCAACTTTTTTTGTAACATCAAGAGTCAGGTTGTAGTATCTTACCTTTATTTTCATAACATTTATTTCTTAGAATTAGTTTCTGTAAGTATTATAGGATTCAAGGAGCAAGGGGTCAAGTAAAAATCAAATCCCCCTTTTCCCCCTTTTCTAAAGGGGGGTTGGGGGAATTTTTAACTCTCGAATCCTCAGTAGTCACCAACAACCTGCCTGCACCTCATGATTTAAGAAGCAGGCAGATGTCGGCAATTTCAAAAAGTTGTTATTCTTTATCTTTCTTCTTAGCCTTTTTCGCTTTTTCCCTTGCAATATATTTTTCCCTGTACGGTTTCAGTTCATCCGCAACATATTCAAGCCCCAATTCCCTCAGGCGTTTGTCTCCGGGAAAACCGGTCTCAGGTTCATACTGTCTGAGCTTGTAATATTCAGGCAGCATATCATCAATTGGCAGAACTTTTCCTGAACTTGCAGTCGGGTTCTCTGGCATCGGCTCGTGTGTGAACCTTCTTGGAACCACATCATCGTTCTTGCCGCTTAACTGTCTTGACCAGTAAGCCCTTTCAAGGTTGTAGATTCTTTCTCCAATTAACAGAACCTCTTCCTCTGTAAAGTCAAGCCCTGTAACATAATTCAGCATTGGAACCAGATGCTCATTTCTGCATCCGTATGACCAGTGGGTGTTGAAACAGCAGACCTGCAGGCAATCAACAAATGCCTTGTGATGCTCTTCCCACCAGACCATCTTTGGTTTTCCTGCTGTTGTCAGAGGTTTTGAACATTCCTCAGTTCCTACAATTTTTTCATTCAGCCCTGGATATAGATATCCGGAAAGTTCAAGGCAGCACAGTGACCTCAAGTGGTCACAGCCTCCGCGTGTTCCCATTGCAAAGCTTAAACCATAGCCAAAACCCAAACCTCTTGGGTCGTCACCGGGCAGAGACATACCTCTTGTTGAAACAAGGCAGTCTTCGCCAACACCGAGTTTTTTAGCAGCAATTGTCGGTCCCTCTGCAAGGATATCTCCAAATCCTTCCCTGTAGGTCATCATTCTGAGGAGTTTGTCAACAATCTCTGCATCTCCCCAGTTAAGCTCAAGCCCTCCAGTATCCTTTGCAGTCAGGTAACCCTTTTCCCAACATTCCATTGCCCAGCTTATTGAAGCTCCTGCCTCGATGGCATCCATTCCAAAATTATTTGTAAGGACTGCCCCGTGCAGGCATTCGTTGGAATCAATTATTCCGACCCTTGGTCCTGTTGGCACACAGGCTTCATACTCAGGCCCGCCTGTGTATTCACCGGCATATTTTCCATCCCTGATTTCGCTGTGTATTCCGCACACAATCGCGCAGGAAAAACATCCCTCTTTGCCTTTCAGATGCTTTTTTGTCCATACTTCTCCGGAGATGTTTCTTGCATCAGGGTGGTAACCGTATTTCAGGTTCTTCCATGGAAACCACCCCATTTCATAGTTACATGGCATAATGAGAACCAAGCTTCCATAGGCATACAAACCCTGTGCCATCGGGTCATTTCTCATGGTCTTACGCCATTCGCTTGTTATTTCATAAAACTTTTCAGGATTGGCAATTTTTACCCCGCCTGTTCCCCTCACAGCAATCGCTTTTATGTTCTTTGAGCCGATTACTGCACCGTGTCCTGTTCTTCCTGCTGCCCTGTAGCAGTCATTGAAGGTACAGGCAAAGCGGACAAGATTTTCTCCTGCAGGACCAATGGTAACAATATGGATATCCTTATCCCCCAGCTCTTCCTTGATTATCCTGTCAGCATCCCTTGGGTATTTTCCCCATATATGGGCTCCATCCCTTATCTCAATCTTGTCATCATCAATCCAGATGTATGATGGTTTTGGCGCTTTCCCTTTAAGAATTATCTGTTCATAGCCTGCAAATTTCAGCTCTGCTCCCCAATGGCCACCCATGTTGGAGTCACCAAAACCGCCTGTTAAAGGAGATTTTGCAGTAACAGTAACCCTTCCCGTTGAAGGTCCGAATGTTCCAGACATTGGACCAACGCCAAGGCACACTACGTTGTCAGGAGAAAACGGGTCCACATCAGGACCAACCTCGTTATAAAGAACTTCTGAGTTGTATCCCCTTCCGCCAAGCCATTTACGCCGGTATTCATAGGGAGTCTCTTCAATCTCCCATTTACCCTTAGTAAGGTCAAACCGGATTCTTTTTCCTCTCCATCCGTACATATTATGCTTCTCCTTTCAGTTTAGATATCACATCATCTGCAAGTGCTCTTCTGCGATGACGGATTGTTAATTCAGCCGGTGCATATTCCAGACAGTTTGTCGGGCAGTGAAGAACGCACTGCGGGTCGCCGTTACACACATTGCATTTAAAGGCTTTGCCTGTCTTGTAACTGATTCCCGCGGCTCCAAAAGGACAGGCCCTTACACAAGCCCTGCATCCTACGCATTTCTCTTCAATAATAACCCCTGTACCTGTATTTGGGTCTATCTGGTTTGCTCCTGTGGGGCAGACTTCAACACAAACTGCTTTTGTGCATAAAGCACACCCGACAGGAAAACTATCGCCTTCTGCCTCATTTCTCACGACTCTGATTCTGGAGAGGGACGGACTGCACTCCTTCTCGTTATAAAGAGCGCAAGCCATTTCACATACTCTGCACCCGCAACATTTGTCCGCATTGATCATTATAACTTTTTGCTGACTCATACTTCCCCCTTTATAAGATTAACCTTGTTTAAAACCACAAAACATTTTGATAATCTTTCAGGGACTCACCTCCTTCCAGTTATTTTTTTTAATCTTTCTCCTTTCCTGACGGGAGGCATTCTGATTTCTCAGAATACCCTAATAGCGACCATTCCCCATATCTTTTATTTCAAGATTTAGGCGAAATGGTTCGGAGACAGAAATCTAAAAATTTGCCATTTTTTTTATTTTCTCAGTTATATTTCTTGCTTTGTCAAGAAATTTTCTGCTATCAGCAATTGCAGTTACAAAAAAGTCAAGCCTGCCTTTGTCAATACCAACCAAGTCCATTACAGACTTGGTCAACTCTACCTGCGTTATCATCAACTCTTTCCCGTTTTTAAAATGGCATGTCTGGCACCCTCCGACAAGTACGCCATCCGCTCCAAGCTCAAATGACTTTAGGATATCAAGCATTGTTGTTTTGCCTGCGCATGGAAGCCCTATAGGCAAAATACTTGCAGGGTACTGTAGCTTCTGAAGCCCTGCAATGTCCATGGCAGCATAAGCACATTCAAGACATAAGAACGTGACAATTTTTGGAGTAATGAAATTATTTTTAAGTATTCCTTCAATCTGCGCAAAAACAGACTCGCGATTATAATTCTTTGCCTGAATTGCGCCAGTCGGGCAATAAGCTGAACACTGGCCGCAATTAACACAGACAAGTTCATTTACCTTTGGAGGTTTAGTGAGAAGAACCGGAGACTCATCCGAAAATATTCCCTCAACCGCATGGAAGGGGCAAATTTTCATACAGATTTCACATTTTATGCAAAGGTCATCGTTCACACTCGCAACCTTAAGCCTCCTGTGTGCCTGCTGCCTTTTTATCTCAATCAAAGCCTTTGTTGCTGCTGCTCCTGCATGAGCAACAGATGATGGTATGTTTTTGGGCCCTGAAGCCCCTCCTGCAACATATATTCCAATGCTCTCTGTTTCACTGGAGCGGTTCTTTCCATAATACTCTTTTATAAATCCATAATTGTTCAAATTCAGGTTTGATGTCTTTGAAATCTCCTGTGTCCCCTCTGACGGAATAAGCGCAGCAGAAAGAACCACAAGGTCAGCAGAAAGCCTTAAATCCTGGTTAAGCAATGCATCTTCAACCTGTACACAGAGTTCGCGGGTCTGCGGGTTTTCTGTAATCTCAGAAGGTCTTCCCTTTATAAAATTCACCCATTTATCACGGGCTTCAAGGTAATACCTCTCATAAAAACCATGGCTTCTTATGTCGATGTAACAAACAGTTACCTCTGCATCAGTTCTCTCTTTAATCACATTCGCGTGTTTGAGTGCAAATATGCAGCAAAGCTCAGAGCAGTACTCGTGGTATTTATCCCTTGAGCCAACACACTGAACCATGACTATTTTTTTTGCAGGCTTGCCCGTTGATGGAGCAACCACTGAACCTCTTGTTGGACCGTCAGGGTCAAGCATCCTTGCAAGCTCAACCTGATTTATCACATTTGGAAATCTTCCGTAACCGTATTCTTTTAATGGTGAGGGATTAAACATTTCTATCCCTGTTGCTACAATAACTGAGCCGCACCTGATTTCTCTTTTCTCTTCTTTCTGGTTTAAATCAATTGCCCTTGTTGGACATATATCCTCACACCTCCTGCACTCAGGAGGACAAAGGCTTCTCTCAACCATGTATCCCCTTGGGATTGCCTGCGGTATTGGAAGGTAAATCGCCTTTCTTGAGTTTGTGGCGTAAGGAAACTCCTTAATGCCGTCAACAGGGCAAACCTCCTCGCATTTCTTGCAGAGGATGCATTTTTTTATATCTACAAATCTTGGAGAAGCTTCAAATGTAACTGAAAAGTCTCCCGGAGAGCCTTTCAGCTTCTTCACATCTGCCTGGGTGATTATCTCAAGGTTGTCATTTGCGTCAATCCTGCTTCTGTAGATGCACTTTCTGCATATTTCAAGGTTATTGCTGTCCATAAAAGCTGTGCACATCGCACAGTCATCAGTTGGAACCACTTTCCCGATTTTTGCAGCAATGCCTCCAAGATAAGGTTTCTTTTCAAGCAGATATGTTTTTACTCCTGCCTCAGCAAGTTCAAAAGCAGCTGCAACACCTGCAGTCCCTCCGCCTATCACAACAGCCTTGGTTTCTATCCCTATTTTGCGGGAAAGAACTTTTTCATTCCTTCTTGCCCTCTCCAGAGATACCTGAATCAAAGCCTTTGTTTTATTTAAAGCATCAGAGGGGTTATCTATGTGAACCCACGCACACCCCTCCCTGATATTCACTATTTCAAAATACTCAAGTGTTACGAGTTTTTCCAGAAAGGATTTTTCAAAAATTTTTGTTATGTATTGCGGGGAACATGCAGCAATGATTACCTTTTGATACTTGTTTTTTTCAATTTCCTCTGCAAGAAAGGTCAAATCAGGCTCCTGGCAAAGAAGATGGCGGACAAGCTCGACTTTAACATCAGGTATTGAGCCAAGAAACTCGGCAAGATTATCAAAATTTATTGTTTTGGAAATCTCTTCACTGCAGGAGCAAAGAAAAATTCCTGTAGATTTATCCAAACTCTTTTTAGTCCCTTCACTCTTTTTCATATAGGGCTTTATTTATTTTTCCCCATCAGGATAGCTCCTCTGCAGGTAGATTGAAAGCTTGGGAACTGATTCATATGCTGTTCTCCACTTCCTGCACTTCTGGCAATAATCTAACTCAGATAACTCTATACCTTCTTCTTTAAGCTTCTCTGCTATCCTCGCAATAGATGCAACAGGACCAACAGGTTTTTTGCATTCTTTGCAGAGTTTAAGCTCTGCACTCTTTTTTTTCCTTAAATTTCCCTCAATAAAATCCTTTAGATTAAGTTCAACTTCAATCTTTATTGCCTTATCCTCGCAGCTTGTTTCACATCTTTTACAGGCAATACATAGCTGGTGAGTATGGCTTATTGTTCTTATATTCTCGTCATCCCTGATTGATAAGGCGCCTGTTGGACAGGTTTCAGCACATGCGCCACAGGCAATACATTTTTCATCATCTATAATTGCCCTTCCGGCAAAGAATATTTCATGGAGGGGCTTAACGGCATTTCCTTCTTTTAATTCCTTGCCACCGGAAGAAGAGAATTTTTTGATAAGTTCAATGAGAAGCTTTCGATTCTCTAAATTTATTTCATCAAATTTTTTTACTAGGGTGTCCATAAGATTTTCTTATATTGATTTTACCTATCATTGCGAGCCCATGAGCTTTTTGAATGGGCGTGGCAATCTCGTATATTAGCGGTCAGTGTTCAGCATTCAGCTAAAAGCTGATGGCTGATAGCTTATAGCTATTAACTCTTCTTAAGTTTTTCAAGCTCCTGTGCCTTTAAAATATTCTTTTGAATTTTCCCGATTGATGTCTTTGGAAAGCCTGTGACAAAATCTATATACTGCGGAATCTTAAATTTAGCAAGTTTTGTCCCGCAGTACTGCTGGAGTGTCTCAACAGTTATTGACTGGCCCTCCTTTAACATGACAAAGGCTTTTACAGCCTCATCCCTCATCTCATCAGGAACTCCAATCACAGCCGCTTCAAGTACAGCAGGATGCTCGGTCAGAACCCTTTCCACTTCATTGGCAGCAACATTCTCACCTGCCCTTTTAATCACATCTTTTTTCCGGTCAATGAAATATACATGCCCGTCTTCATCCATCTTCCCAAAATCACCTGTATAGAACCAGTTATCCTTGTCAAGAACAGCAGCAGTTGCTTCAGGGTTTTTGTAATAACCCTTCATCAGCTGCACACCCGGAATCCCTTTTACAGCAATCTCTCCAACCCCACCGTAAGGGAGTTCCTTCCTCTCATCATCAACAATCTTAATCTCATCACCAAATATGGGAAACCCAACTGAGCCTCTTTTTCGTTTTGCATGCATTGCAGTAAAAGTGCAAGGTGCAAGAGTTTCAGTCAACCCGTAGAGGTCGTAGAGGGTGCAGTCAAACCTTGCCTCAAACTCATCCCACTGCTCGTCTGTTATTGCAATCGCAAAGCAGATTCTTCTCATCTTGTTGTTTGCATCGTCAGGGTGCCTTGGCTGAAGAAGAAGCTGCCTGACATTTGTGGCAACAAGGCTTGTTATTGTAGCGCAAAACCTTCTCACAAAATCAAAGTATCTTGATGCAGAAAAACGCTCGCAGACTATTATGCTTGCACCTGCTGTAAGGGTTGGCATAAATGAAATGTACATGGCATTCACATGGAAAAGCGGGAGCACGCATATATGCCTGTCCTCGCTTGTCAGCTTCTGCTCGCATGCCATTGCCTCACCTATCCACAGAGAATTTGCATGTGTCAGAAGCACTCCCTTGGGACGTGCGGTGGTTCCCGATGTATAGAGCATGGTTGAAACATCCATCGGGTCAACCTTGGTTGGTGCAAGCTCAGGAGATGAGTTTTTAATTACATCAGAAAGGAGCATGTACCCTTTTTGCGCCTCTTCAGCCCTGTAGAGAATCAGGTTTTTAAGCTTGGGGCATTTCCCTTTTATGCCATCAATCATGCTTGCATATTCAGGGTCTGTTATAAGGGTGCTGCTTTCAGAGTGGTTGAGCATATATTTCATTTCATCTGCCTGAGACATTGTATTGGTTGGAATCATTATGGCGCCAATCTTTGAAGTTGCAAACCATGTAAGGCAGAATCCTGTGGAGTTTGGCAGATTGCAGGTTACAAAATCACCTTTTTTTACTCCGAGAGAAAGAAGACCGTTTGCAAGGCGGTTAACTTTTTCATTAAACTCTTTATATGTTACTGTTTCAACATTATCATTGCGGTCAATAAAAATTAAAAATATCTTATTTGGATAGGTCTCTGCCTGAAACTCAAGGAGTTTTCTCAGATTTTTATTGCGCCCTATGATTGTGCTCATCTAAATCCTCCGAAAAATGATATATTATGATAAAAATTTCTAAATTTTCCTACGATAGGCAGGACATTCCTGTCCTGCCTAATAGGCGGGGTTAGAAAACCCCGCCTATCTCTTGTGATATTATTTTGTACAAATCAGTAATAAAATATAAATTCACTTCCCTAATATCTGTCCTCCATCAACTACAAGGACAGCCCCAGTAATAAAATTCGATGCATCAGAAGCAAGGAAAACTACTGAACCTACCAGTTCTTCTGGTTCGCCAAGGCGTTTAAAAGGAAGTGTCTGCTCGATTATTTTTTTGCCTGCATCTGTTGAAAAAAACTTTTCATTCATCGGAGTCCTGAAATATCCGGGACAGATTGCATTTACCTGTATATTATACCTTGCCCATTCAAGAGCAAGGGCTTTTGTGAACTGAACCACTCCTGCCTTTGATGCGCAGTAGGATGTCATGTTTGGGATTGCCATATAAAAAGTAATGGAGGAAATATTGATTATCTTCCCCTTCTTTCTCTTTACCATCTCAGCCCCAACAGCCTTTGAACAGAGAAAGGGAGCTTTCAAGTTTACTGACATTACATAATCCCAGTATTCCTCTTCCATCTTAAGAACCGGTTTGTCACCGCTTATTCCTGTATTGTTTACAAGAATATCTATTTTCCCGAATTTCCCCATTGCTTCCTTAACCATCCGCTCTATATCAGCATTCTTTGAAACATCAGCCGGCACAGGGAGCGCCTTTCTTCCCTTTGCCCTTATCTCCTCTGCAACAACTTCAAGGTCCTTCAATGTCCTGCTTACAAGAACAATATCAGCTCCGGCATCTGCCATTCCAAGCGACATGGCTTTACCAAGCCCCTTGCTTGCGCCTGTTACAATTGCAATTTTTCCGGTTAGATCAAATAATTTTAAGCTCATATAAGCTAACTATTTTATTTCCTTTCCTTTGAAAATGGCAGGTCAGGAGACCTGCCACTATCCGGGTGGCATCTGGTCTCCAAACCCGATGCTTATTTTCATACCTGTTAATTGTTTATAACCCTTCAGGTTTTTCCAAAAACTCCTTTATCTGATTCAAAAACCTTGCAGCCGGTGCTCCGTCTATAATCCTGTGGTCAAATACAAAGCTGAGATAAACAGTAAGCCGCGCAACCACACTGCCATTCTCAACAATTGCTCTCTCTTTCATTGCTCCAATTCCAAGGATTCCGCACTGGGGATGGTTGATGATAGGAGTAAAAAACTCTATTCCCAAACCCCCAAGGTTTGTGATTGTAAAAGTACCGCCAGTTAATATCTCAGGGCTTCTTGCTCCGCCTTTCACTTTCTCAATTATCTCAATCCTTTTCTTTGCAATATCCTCAAGGCTCAAGTTTCCTGCATCCCTGATAACAGGAACTATTAACCCCTGGTCAAGCGCAACTGCAAGTCCTATGTTTATATCTTCAAAAACTAATATTTCATCATTGATTAATGCGGAGTTAAATATTGGATGAAGCTTTAATGCAGATGCTGTAGCTTTTACAAGTATATCATTAAAATTCACATTGTCAGCCTTTTTCCCTTCTGCAAACTTCTGCGCTTTACCAGCATCAACAAGGACGATTTCTGCAACGCGAGGCGCTTCATTCCAGCTCTGAGCCATTCTCTTTGCAATTGTAGCCCTAATTCCCTTTACAGGGATTTTTTCTTTTACTTTTAATTCCATTTAAGACTTCTTTTCCTTTCCAACCTGCTTAAAATATTTTTCAGGAATTTTTTTTGGGTCTTTATAGATGTGAAATTTACATGGCTCATCAGGAGAGTTTGGCGCCTCATGTACCCACTGAGGATGTCCAAACCACTCAATTGCCTGTATATTGTTCCATACAGCGCAATGGGAACAGTAACCGGGAAAATTCTCTTTGTTAAAACCTATTGGCTGTGATTTTTTTACCTTGTAATAATTTTTCGGAGCATCATAAGCCCCCTCTCTCATAAGCTTTCCACCACTGCCACACGGGTCATGAATAAAGGTAAATTTCTCATCATCTTCCAGTATTTTCATTTTTCCCATATGGGTTTTCATAAGATGGGCTGTTGCTCTGACAAAGTCCTCAACAGGCATATTCTCCCATGATATAAACCCCTGCTTCTGCATCTCTCCTGAATGTCGCAACACCCCTTCCAACCCTTTATCACCATAAACCTTCCCCATGTAGCTGAAGCATGAAACCATCATCTCTATATAGATGTCATGTATAAGGAGATGCTGTTTCTCTCTTTGCTCAAGTAGCCTTTTAGTTTTTTCATCATCTTTTCCTCTTATTGACTCCTCTATCTCTTTTGCGATTTTTTCCTGTTCATCCCTGAAATACTGCTCAATGTATTGCATAATAAACTCAATAACCTTTCTCAGTCCTTTATGTACAAGAATAAACTCCTTTGAAAGCGCCTCGCACTCCTTAAGCGCCTTTTCTCTGTCACCTGACTTCAGGGCATTTAAAATTTTATCAGACTGCTTTAAACTCAGTTCTTCTAATTCTTTTGGATCCATGTATTACGATCTTTCCTTAGAAACAGATCTTTATTTGCCTGCTGAAAAAGGGTCTGTTTGGTGTCATTGCGAGGAGCGATAGCGACGTGGCAATCTCTACTCAATTGATTTACATAAAACTGAGATTGCTTCGCTTCGCTCGCAATGACAATGAAGCGATTTTTAAACACCCTGTTTAGACCCGTTAAACAGCAGATTTAAAGGTCTATTTCTGTAAAATTAATTTAGATTATTTGAAATTTATATTTCCCCCTTTATCCTTCTTCTATAATCGCCAGCACTCCACCAACAGGGAAAACCTGTTCCACCTGCCCTATTACCTGTTTTACAACCCCTGTAGCAGGTGACTCAACTTCATATTCCACTTTTTCTGTTTCAACTACAAGTATTGGCTCTCCCTTTTCAATTCTATCCCCTTCATTCTTAAGCCACCTGACAACGCTTCCCTCTTCCATGGTTAAGCCAAGCTTTGGCATCACAAGTTCAACAGCCATCTATTTCTCCTTGTTCTTAAAACTTGATCAGTCAGTTATGCACTATCTCTTTCACTGCCTGGACTATGTCAGTCTCTTTTGGCAAATAGAATTGCTCTAAAGGTTTGCTAAAGGGGACTGGTGTAAAAGGGGCTGCAACCCTCTTTATGGGAGCCTTAAGAAACTTGAAGGCTTCTTCACTCACAATTGCAGCAATCTCAGCACCAAATCCACAGAATTTAACTGCTTCGTAAGCTACAACAAGCCTTCCAGTCTTTTTGACTGAATTTATAATAAGATTTTTATCCAAGGGGGTTAATGTCCTTGGATCAATTACCTCAGCCTCTATCTTTTCAGACGATAGAGCCTGGGCTGCTTTTAAGGCTTTATGCACCATCTGGGATGTTGCAACAATGGTAACATCCTTCCCTTCTCTTTTCACTTCGCCAACCCCTAAAGGAATTGTATAATCCCCTTCTGGAACATCCCCCTTCATGCTGTACAGGATTTTATTTTCAATAAATATGACTGGATTATCATCCCTAATTGATGATTTCAAAAGCCCTTTGACATCATAAACTGTGCTCGGCATAACCACTTTTAAGCCAGGCACATGGGTAAACCATGCCTCCAGGCTCTGAGAGTGCTGTGGCCCTGCATTCATCCCCGCACCACAGGGCATCCTGATTACAAGCGGAAGCTTTGGCTTGCCACCAAACATATATCTTATCTTTGCAGTCTGATTAACTATCTGGTCCATTGCACAGGTTACAAAATCATTAAACATTATCTCAACAACAGGCCTTAAACCTGTGAGAGCTGCTCCAATGGCAAGTCCTACAATAGCTGACTCAGCAATCGGCGTGTCAACGACTCTCTCTTTTCCAAATTGCTCATAGAGCCCTCGTGTTGCACTAAAGGAACCCCCTGCAATTGCCACATCCTCACCGGCAATAAAAACATTTTTATCTCTTTCCATTTCTTCCTTAAGGGCATCGTTAACTGCTCTTATATATCTTGTCTCAGGCATTTTAATCTCCTAATTTAGTTTTCTCTTTTAAAAGGATTCAAGGGGTCCAGGGTTCAAGGATTCAAGTGAAACTCAAAACTCAAAAGTCAAAAACTAAATTCCTTAATTTTGATATTTGCTTTTTGATTTTTTATTTTCCCCACTTGAACCATAGAATCCTTGAACCCTTCTACTCACAATACACATCCCTCATTGTCTCTTCAGGATTAGGCAATGGAGATTCCTCTGCAAATTTCAGCGCCTCATCAACCTCTGCCTTTACAATGCTCTCAATCCCTTGAACATCTTTATCAGTAATAATATTTTTCTCCATTAAAGAGACTTTTAATCTTTCAATAGTGTCATTCTTCCTGGCTGTATCAAGCTCCTCTTTTGGTCTGTATTTCTGTGGATCTCCCTCGTAATGTCCCCTGAACCTTGTTGTTTTGCATTCAAGCAAGGTTGGACCATCTCCTTTTCTTGCCCTCTCTATTGCCCTTGTCATTGCCTCATGTACAACAGCAACATCATTGCCGTCAATTGTCTCTCCCTTAAGATTCCCGAAAGCAAGCGCCCTTTGAGCAACATTCTGTATATCCATATGAACAGACTGTGGAGAGAATTCCGCCCACGAATTGTTCTCGCATACGAATACGATTGGAAGCTTCATAACAGAGGATATGTTCAGGGATTCGTAAAATGCCCCTTCTCCTGTTGCCCCATCTCCGAAAAAGCATGCAACAACCTGGTCCGTTTTCCTGTATTTTGCGCTGAATGCAGCTCCAACTGCAATAGGTATTCCTCCTGCAACTATCCCGTTTGCTCCGAGTATCCCGATATCAAGCGTAGCCATGTGCATTGACCCGCCCTTACCCTTGCAGTATCCTGTTGCCCTTCCAAATATCTCAGCCATGAGGAGCTTTACATCGGCCCCCTTTGCAATGCACTGTCCATGCCCCCTGTGGGTATTTGCAATATAATCATCTTTTCTCAAGGGAAAACATGCCCCTGCCGCAACTGCCTCCTGTCCTATGCTTAAATGAATAAAACCCGGAATTTTCCCTCCGAGGAAAAGTTCCGAAACCCTTTCCTCAAAACGCCTGATTCTAAGCATTGTAGTATAAAGCCTTATCAGATCATCCTTTGTAAGTGCCATTATTATACCCCCTTCTCTTCTTTATTGTCATTGCGAGCGTAGCGAAGCAATCTCGTCCTTAGCTGTAAGTAATCAGTTGTCAACTATTAGCTTTATTGAGATTGCTTCGGGACATTGTCCCTCGCAATGACGCCAAAAAACCTTTTATCATAAAACAGGCTATCTTCTATGCTATTTCCCCTTAAACACCGGCTTTCTTTTCTC
>MGDH01000005.1:0-33758 GCA_001790855.1 Candidatus Schekmanbacteria bacterium RIFCSPLOWO2_02_FULL_38_14
AATGAAGAGGACAACATAAGAGATTGCCTTGAAAGCGTGAAATGGGCTGATGAGATTTTAATTGTAGATTCATACAGCAATGACAAAACACTTGAAATAGCAAGAAGTTATACTGACAGAATAATACAGCATGAATATATAAACTCAGCTACACAGAAAAACTGGGCAATCCCACAGGCAAGACATGAATGGGTATTAATAGTTGATTCAGATGAAAGGGTTACAGAAGAGTTAAAAAATGAAATAGAAAAAGCACTCTCAAAGGACTCAGATGATATAAACGGATATTATATTCCAAGAAAAAATTTCTTTTTAGGAAAGGAAATAAAACATGGCGGATGGGAATTTCAGCATGACCTCAATCTGAGACTTTTCAAGAGAGATTTCGGGAGGTATGAAAACAAAGAGGTTCACGCTGATATAATTATTAAAGGCAGAAAAGGAAAAATCGGGTCGCCATTCCTCCATTATTCCTATAAAACCATAGCTCCATATCTTAAAAAGCTTGAAAGGTATACCAACTGGGCAGCTCTTGATGTTGCAAAAAAGGGGAAAAGGATTGGTTGGCAGCAGTTTGTGTTCAGACCCACAGGTACGTTTATAAAGATGTTTGTATTGAAGCTTGGATTTTTAGATGGAATCCACGGGCTGATACTGGCTCTTTTCTCATCTTACTATGTCTACATAAAGTATGTGAAAGCATGGGAGATTCAGAACTCAAAAATTTGAAATTAAATAATGAGAACCTCAGGATATTGCTTGTAAGAAATGATAAAATTGGTGACCTGGTGCTTGCAACTCCTGCCATAAGGGCCCTGCGGGAAACCTACCCAAAAAGCTACATAGCGATGCTTGTAAATGATTATGCCCGTGATGTGGTTGTCGGGAATCCTGATATTGATGAGGTGATAGTTGAGCATAAGGGAGAACTTAATGAGTTTTTAAAATTACTGAAGGAAGTAAAAGGCAGGAGGTTTGATGTTGCTATAATTCTTTTTCCTTTTTTCAGGACTGCTCTTCTTGCACTCCTTGGAAGGATTCCCTTAAGAATTTCTACCGGATTTAAGTTCTATCAGTTTTTTTTTAACAGGTTAATATACCTCAGGCGTTCAAAGGGTGTTAAGCATGAAATAGACTACAATCTGGACTTGGTAAGACTGATAGGGGCTGATACAATAAACAAAAAACCGTGTATTCCTGTAAGCGGAGAGGATGAGGAATATGTTGATAGATTTTTAAAAGGTATAGGGGTGAAAAATGGTGACATTCTTATAGGACTTAATCCCGGAAGCGGTTTTTCAGCAAGAAAATGGAGGGAGGAGTATTTTGGGGAGCTTGCTGTAATTTTTAAGCAGAGGCTTGGCGCAAAGGTGTTAATTTTGTGGGGACCGGATGAAAGAGAACTAGCTGAGAAAGTTTTAAAACTTTCAAATGGCACGGCAGAGCTTGCTTTTGAAACAAAAATAAAGCAGCTTGCATCGCTTATAAAAAGGTGTAATCTGATAGTAACAAACAATACAGGACCAATGCATATAGCTGCAGCAGTGGGAGCGCCAATGGTTGAACTTTTTGACCCTAAATGGGCATGTTCACCTGTGAGGTGGGGACATCCTGAGAATGGAAATATAATATTAAAACCTGATATTGATTGCACAAAAAAGTGTAATTCAGAAGAATGCGGCCATTTTGATTGCATGGACAGGATAACAGTAGAGATGGTTTTTGCGGCTTCAAAAAATGTACTGGCTGGTAAAGGGAAATTACCCAAAAACCTTGGTTTCTAACCCTGTATTTTTGGTCAAAAAAATCATGTCAAATAAACCTCATAATATCCTCTATATTCAGGGTGTAACTCGTATGGGTGGCTCAATTGAAAGCCTCCTCGGGTTGCTGAAAGGGCTGGATAAGAAAATTTTTTATCCTGTTGTTGTTACTTCAAAAAAGGGAAGATTTTTTGAGGAATCAAGAAGTTTAGGGGTTGAGACTGAAGTTATAAAAATGGGTATGTGGAGAAAAGGGAAATCTTTGTTAAGAATTCCGGTTTCTGTTTATTCAATTCAGAGTGTTATTAAAAGAAAAAATATTTCACTTGTTCATGCTAATACCCTGTGGGATAACCCATACGGTGTTATTCCTGCAAGGCTTAGAAAAGTTCCTTCCATATGTCATATAAGGAATACTTTTACAGAGGATAAAATTAAAAAATATTATCTGTCCAAGGCAGATAGAATAATCTGTGTTTCAGATGAGATAAGAAGTGGCTTTAATGGCTGGAAATTGAAGGATGAAAAAACAGCTACTATCTATAATGGAGTTGATACAAAGCGGTTCAATGATAAAGTGAAGGGTGGCATTATAAGAAGGAATTTTAATATAGAGGACAGAGAGATTCTTATAGGAGTTGTTGGAAGAGTGGACAGAACCAAAGGTCAGGATTTGCTAATAGAAGCCTTTGCTTCTTTGAACAAGAGACATGAGAACCTGAGGCTTATGATAGTTGGAGAGAGTTCTTTAAGGGACAGACAATATTTTTATAAACTTAAAGACTTCAGCAATTCCCTGAATCTGAGAAACAAAGTGATTTTCACAGGTTACAGGAAAGACATTCCGGAGATTACAGCTGCTTTTGATATTGCTGTATTCCCCTCTCTTCCAAGCTCTAATGAAGGATTTGGAAGAAGTATTATTGAAGCAATGGCAATGAAAAAGCCTGTGGTAGCATCAGCCACAGGTGGGATTCCTGAGGTGGTTGTTGACAGCATAACAGGAGAAATTGTTCCGCCTAATGATTCAGAAAAGCTGGCAGATGCCATAGAAAAATTAGTTATTGATGAAAAAAGAAGAGTTTCAATGGGAGAGAAGGGATATGAGAGAGTGATTGAGAAATTTACAATGGAGAGAAATGTTAAAGAGATTGAAAAATTGTATTTGAGTTTGTTAGAAGACAAACATAATTAATGATAAATAATAAAGAATTTGATTTATGAGAAAACTTCGCATACTTCAGACAAATATGCACAGAGGAGGATGGGGTGGGCAGCCCCATATGGTTTTATTGATTGCAAAAAAAATTAGAGATAAGGGGCACTTTGTTCTTGTTGCAGCGCCCAAGGGGAGCACTCTTGTAAAAAGGGCAAGAGAAGAGGGTATTGATACTTATGATGATCTGACTTTTCAAAGAGGTTTTCACCCCTTTATATTGTTCTCAGAGCTCTTTAAGTTAAAAAGAGTAATCGAGAGATATGATATTGATATACTTCATACCCACGGCTCCCAGGATACATGGGCAGGAGCCCTTTCTTCCATATTTATAAAAAAAAATCTCATTCTAATAAGAACAAGGCATAACACCTTCCAAGTAAAATACAACCTTTTTAATCGCCTTTTGTATAAGTACTTAATTGATAAGCTCTTTATTGTGAGCAGTGGAGTAAAAAAGGAATTTGAAAAATTTATTCAGGGAGGAGAACTTTCTGAAAAAAGGATTTTAACAATCCATCCAGGAATAGATTTAAATACTTTTAACCTGTCCCTTAACGGCAAAAAAATAAGGGATGAGTTGAGCTTGGATGGAAATAAGATATTAATTGGAGTCATAGGAAGACTTGCAAAAGAAAAAGGTCATATATTTTTTTTAAAAGCAGCAGCAGAGGTAGCAAAAAAAATCAATGAGGCAAGATTTTTGATAGTTGGCGAGGGGCCTCTGAGAAAAGAACTTGAGGAAGAAAGCGTAAGGCTTGGGCTTGAGGGGAAGATTCTTTTCTTGGGTTTCAGGTCTGATATTCCTGAAATAAATGCTGCACTTGATATATCAGTGCTTCCATCAATTGCCTGTGAATCAGCATCATTAGTGATAAAAGAGTCAATGGCTTTAAAAAAAGCTGTTATATCCACTTCATTCCCCGGAGTAACAGAAACCATAGCGGATGGAGAGAATGGAGTTATAGTTCCTCCCGGTGACCATACTGCAATGGCAGATGCAATGATTAGAATCATTAGTAATCAGGAAATAAGAAAAAGGCTTGGAGAAAAAGGGAGGCAGACAATAGAGAAAAATTTTACGGAAGATGTGTTTATAAACAGGATAGAAGAGGCTTATTATAATACAATGATAGAAAAAGGGTTTCTGTGAATGAAAAGAAAGTTAAATATTTTACAGATAATAGGAATGACTCACAGAGGCGGGTCTGGGGCTTCAGCTGCTATACTTGCAAAGAAGCTTGTTGAAAGGGGGCACAGGGTAATATATGTTTGTAACAAGAATAGCCTTGGATATGAACTCCTCTCAAAAACCGATGCGATCCTTATCGCTTCAGTTGTCATGAGCAACAGGAAAAGGCTAACCATTAAATTTATAAAGCAGTTTTTAAAAGATATTTCGCAGATAAGGAAGATAATAGATGAGGAAAAAGTGGATGTCCTTCATGTTCACTGCTCGCCAGAATACTGGATTGGAGCTTTGGCTCACAAGCTTTCACGACAAAAACCTGTGTTCGTAAGGACAAGACATATTCCTATTCCTGTAAAAAAGAAATTTATAAACTCATATCTCTTTAATAAGACTGATAGGGTTATAACCGCCTCAGAGTTGATAAGAAAAAACTATTTTAATAATAAAGGATATGATGAATCAAAACTTATAACCATATATGATGGAGTTGATTGCAGGAAGTTCAACCCAAATGTCTGCGGAGAAGAAATAAGAAAGGAATTTAATATAAAAGATGGTGAATTTTTAATTGGGAATATAGGGAGGTTGGAAAAAGTAAAGGGACACAGTTTTTTCCTGCAGTCAATAGGAGAGGTGGCAAAGAAAATTCAAAATATAAAGGTTGTGATTGTTGGGTGGAGGGATAATAAATTTAAAGATGAGGATATGGAAGAAATGGAAAAGATAATAAAGGAAAAAGGAATTGAGGGCAGGGTAATATTTGCTGGTTTCAGAAATGATGTGGAAAAAATTATGGCAGCCATTGATTTATTTGTTCTTTCTTCAATAGGTTCTGAAGGTTCAAGTAGGGCAACCTTTGAGGCTATGGCTATGGCAAAGCCATGTGTTGTTACAGGAGTTGGAATTCTTCCTGAACTGATAGAGGATGGTGTAAATGGCTTTTTAATCCCTCCTGAAAACCCACATCTTATGGCTGAAGCAATTTTAAAACTTATTGAGGATAAAAATAAAGCAAAGGAATTTGGGCTTGCATCTTACAGGAAGGTTTTAAGTAATTTTACTGATGAAATAATGGTAGAAAAGACAATTAATCTTTATTATAAGATGCTGGAGGAGAGAGGAATTGAAAGTTAAAATAAAATTTTTCGCAGCATTGCGTGAAGGAATTGGAAAGAGTGAAATTGAAATTAATATCCCATCAGGGTCAAGGCTTAATGGCCTTATTGAGAGGCTTGAAAAAGAATATAAAGCGATAGCAGAATTTAAAACCTCAATAGCCTATTCAATAAATATGGAATATGTCAGGGGAGATGAGGTATTAAAGGAAGGGGATGAAATTGCCTTGATTCCTCCTGTAAGCGGAGGCTGTCCAATGATGTCATTGTGAGCGCAGCGAAGCAATCTGGCCCTAAGGGTTATTCAGTTAAATCGAGCCTATAAAGACTCTCCCACAATTATGGGAAACCCCTTCTGGGGTTGATTCGATAGCTTTATGAGGTAGATATGTTTAAAATAGTAAAAGAAGAAATTAATTTAAACGAGCTTATCAAATATGTTTCTGACCAAAGAGCAGGAGCTATTACAACTTTTTTAGGAGTAACCCGCGGAGAATCAGATGGGAAAAGGGTTCTCTATCTTGATTATGATGCATACCCTGAGATGGCTGTAAAAAAAATGAAAGAGATAGGAAGTGAAATAAAGGGGAAATGGGATGTTCTTAAAATTGCCATAGTCCACAGGGTAGGAAGATTAAAGATTGGAGAAGCAAGTGTTGGTATTGCAATATCTACTCCTCACAGAAAAGAGGGTTTTGAAGCTTGCAAATATGCAATTGACAGGATAAAAGAAATAACTCCTATATGGAAGAAGGAGGTATGGGAGGGAGGAGAAGAGTGGAAAGGCAGAGAATAACCGTACACTGTTTGGTAATTGGTCCCTTTTCTGAAAACTGCTACATCCTGAGCACAGAGGGAAATAATGCTATCATTATTGATGCCGGCGATGAGGCACAGCAGATTACAGAATACATTAAGGGAAAAGGATTGAAACCACTGGCAATTTTTAGCACTCATGCTCATATTGACCATGTGGATGCGGTGGGGGAGCTTAAAAATTATTTTAAAATTTCTTTTTACCTCAACAAAGAAGATGAAATACTCTTAAAAAGCGTTAAAGCTCAGGCTTCTTCTGTTGGGCTTGAGTGTAATTCTCCACCGGTTGTAGATAAATTTTTAAAAGATTCTGAAACAATCTCTCTTGGGGACTTTAAGATTAAGGTTTTGCATACTCCGGGCCATACCCCGGGAGGCACCTGTCTCCTTATAGAAGATATGCTCTTTTCCGGAGATACTCTTTTTGCAGGCGCTATTGGAAGGACTGATTTTCCCGGCAGTTCATATGATGCTATAATAGAATCAATTAAGAAAAAAATATTGCCTCTCGGAGACAATATAAAAGTTTTTCCGGGTCATGGACCAAGCACGACAATAGGAGAAGAAAAGCAGAATAATCCTTTTGTTGTAGATGCTGAGAGATTCAGAGGGTTGGTTTAATTTGCATAAGTTTCAAGTTTCAGGTTGCGAGTAAAGAATTTCTACAGCACCTAAGTTTTTTAACAGCTTGTTAAAACTTAAAACCCGAAACATTTTTAGAATCAAGAGGAAGAAATGGAAAAATTAATAAGAAAGATACTTGCTGGAATCGGTGAAAACCCTAACAGGCAGGGCCTTAAAAAGACTCCGGCCCGTGTTCATAAAACACTTAAATTCCTGACAAAAGGGTATAGAGAAGACCCAAAGAAAATATTTGAGGGAGCAATTTTTAAAGAAAATTACGAAGAGATGATACTTCTGAAAGGAATAGATATCTACAGCCTTTGCGAACATCATCTTCTTCCTTTTTTCGGCAAATGCCATGTTGCCTATATTCCAAGAAAAAAACTTGTTGGGCTGAGCAAAATTGCAAAACTTGTTGAGGTGTATTCAAGGAGGCTTCAGGTTCAGGAACGGCTTACCAACCAGATTGCAAAGACTCTTGAAGAGGAACTTGACCCATTGGGAGTCGCTGTTGTCATTGAAGCCCAGCACCTGTGCATGATAATGCGGGGGGTTGAAAAACAAAACTCTGTTGCTGTTACAAGTTCGATGCTTGGAGGATTCAGAAGGCCTGAAACGAGGGCTGAGTTTATGAACTTAATTAAATAAAAATAAGTCAGGCGAGACGCCTTACCTACTACTCTTTTTGTGAGTGTAAACAATTACTGGCAGGACAGGCGTCCCGCCTGTCCAAGAGGATAAATTCTTATTAGGATATAAATTATGTCTATAAAACCTGACCACTGGATAATTCGCATGGCTGAAGAGAAGGGAATGATCAGCCCTTTTGAGAAAAAACTAATCAGAAATGGGAATATTTCTTATGGCCTTTCTTCTTATGGATATGATATGAGGATTTCAGACGAATTCAAGATATTTACAAATATAAACATCGCAACTATTGATCCAAAGAATTTCAGTTCTGATTCATTTGTGGATTTCAAAGGGGAAGTCTGTATTATCCCTCCAAACTCCTTTGTGCTTGGCAGATCAGTTGAATATTTTAAAATACCAAGAGATGTTCTAGCAATCTGCTTTGGAAAATCCACTTATGCCAGATGCGGGATAATAGTAAATGTGACACCATTTGAGCCAGAGTGGGAAGGCTATGTTACAATAGAAATTTCAAACACAACACAACTGCCTGCCAAAATATATGCCAATGAGGGGATTGCACAGGTAATTTTTCTTCAGAGTGATGAGGAGTGTCTTGTATCCTATGCAGACAGAAAAGGGAAATATCAGGCACAGAAGGAAATAATTCTGCCAAAAGTATAGATTTAAGATGATTGAAGAACTTAAAACTGCAATAGGCAGAGGAGAGATAAAAAAGATTCTTCTTATTCAGGTAAGCAGAGTGGGAGAACTTCTCTTTGTAACTCCAGCCATAAGACTAATAAGAAAAAAATTTCCCGAGAGCCATATAATTCTTATTACGTCATCATACGCAAAAGATGTTGTAGTTGGCAATCTCAACATTGATGAGCTTCTGTTTTTTGATGAAAAAAGTTTTTTTTCAAAAGCTACAAAACTTAAAAGATTTAAAAATATGATTAAGGTACAGGGATATGATCTTGCTGTTATTTTCAACAAAGATGAGGGATGGAAAGAGTTTTGCCGGAGCGCTTCTGTGAAACACATCTTTGACAGAAAAACCAGTAAATCTTTCTTGGGAAATGAAACAGGTAATATGAATCATTCAGTGGAGGGGAGTGTCAGGTTTTTAAAACTGCTTGGAATTGATGAAAAGCCAGGAAGAATGGAAATATCCTATTCCCGAGAGGATAAAGAGGTCGTTGAAAAATTTCTTGAGACGAGCGGAATAAGAAAGGAGATTCCATTGGTGGTGTTTAATCCTGGTTGTGGTCAGCTTATGAGGTTTAAAGCAAGGAGGTCAACTTTAAACCGTTTGTGGGAAGAAAAAAAATTTGCTCAGCTTGGAGAAAGATTCATAAGGGAGTTTAATGCAGTAATTGCAATAAACGGAACTTCAAGGTACGAAGAAAAATTTACAAAAAGAATTTCCCGTATTATGAGCAAACCACCTCTTATGATAATAAAAAAGTTTTCAATAAACCAGCTTGCCTATTTTTTAACAAAAGCCGTGGTTTTTATTACAGTGGACACAGGTCCGATGCATGTGGCCGCAAGCATGGGAGTTCCGATTGTGGCTCTTTATGGTCCAACTGATAAGAAGAAAACTTACCCATACTGTGATGAAAGATACTACAGAATTGTGGCTAAGGATCTGTCATGCAGTCCCTGCAAAGGAAAAGGGCTTTCATGCAAAGATAATCAGTGTATGAAACAGATAACTGTTGATGATGTTTTCATGGCTGCAAAAGAGGTTATGAAAATTTAGAAAAATGTGTATTGGGAATTTGAGAAAATATTAATGGCACAAAAGAAATTTAATCTGATGGCAGTCATCTCAAACCTGAGAGCTGGCGGAGCAGAGCGGATGTTTATAGAGCTTCTTCTTCGCCTGAAAGAATCTTTTAATGTATCGGTTGCCTGCATAAGGGATAAGGGAGAACTTGCCCCTCTTTTAGAAGATAAATCAATTAAAGTTCATATCTCATATTTTAAGGGAAGACTTGACCCAAAAAGCCTTTTTAACCTTGCTTCACTTTTAAAAAGAGAAAATATCCATATAGTCCATACCCATATGTACAGGCCAAATATCTCAGGGGCAATCGGGGCATTTATTGCAAGAGTCCCTGTAATAGTTTCCCATGTGCATACTGTGCATCAGTGGGATACAAAGAGGCAGATATTTATGGACAAAATTACTACAGGAATGAAGGATAAAATCATAGCGGTTTCAGAAGAAGTTAAAAAAGCTTATACTGAAAAAGTTAATGCTAATCCTGAAAAAGTAAGAGTCATATATAATGGAGTTGACTCTCAAATTTACAGAGCAGATAAAAGCCAATCTGAACTCAGGGAGAACTTTAATATCAAAAACAGAAGTCCTGTAATAGGTATAATAGGAAGGCTTGCACCTGAAAAAGACCATATTACTTTTCTTGAAGCAGCAGACATAGTTTCCAAAGCATGCCCTGAAGCCTGTTTTTTGATAGTCGGAAAAGGTCCTGAGGAGGAGAATATAAGGAGCTGCGTTGAGAGGTTGAATTTAGCAGATAAGGTCATAGTGGCTGGTTATAGAAAAGATATTCCGGAGGTTTTAAATATTCTTGATATCTTTGTCATTTCATCAGTAAGGGAGGGGTTTTCTCTTGCTATTTTAGAGGCGATGGCAGCAGGCAAGCCCGTGATAGCAACAGATGTCGGTGGGAACAGGGAGGCAGTTATTGATGGTGAGACAGGTTTTATTGTTCCCCAAAAAAAACCTTTATTGATGGCTTCAAAGATATTAAATCTTATTAGTAACCCTGAACTCAGGGCAATGATGGGAGAAAAGGGGTATCAAAGGGTTGTAAAGAAATTCAGCATAGGAAACATGCTAACAGAGACATCTGAATTATATTCTGAAATTTTAGATAAAAAAGGGATAAAAAAAGATAGTTGAAAGTCTAATGAATCCTGGTAAAACTATTATAATTGCAGGCTCAGGCCGTAGCGGAACAACATGGCTGGCAGAAGTTATTGCTTCCTGCAAAGGCTTTCGCCTTTTTTTTGAACCTTTTAATAATCAGCGCAGCGTCCGTTACCCGGAAAATGATTTGCTGTTGTACGCTTATATGAGGCCGGATAGCCATTACCCTAAGGTTGAAAGGTTTATATGTGATGTTTTAAAAGGAAAGATTAGAAACCGCTGGATAGATTCGCATAACATCAATTTATTTACATGGCGCTATGTGCTTAAAGAGATAAGGATAGTTTTAATGCTCGGATGGATAAAGGAGAAATACGGCAACAAGATTGTTTATACCACCCGCCATCCCTGTGCCACTGTTTTATCAAGGCTTAAGGAAAAGTGGACTTCTCCACTGAATGTAATCTGGTCACAACAGGAACTGGTGGAAGATTATTTAAGCCCTTATGAGTCAATAATCAGAGGTGCAAAAACTGAAATTGAAAAGCATGCTGTTATGTGGTGTGTGGAAAATTTAATACCTTTAAAACAGATGGGAAAATATAATTACTTTTTTACAACTTATGAAGCAATGTGCATTGAGCCTGAAAAGGAGATTGACAGGATTTTTTCTTACCTCAGACTGCGACGAACCAAAAGGGTTACAAAGGCGATACAACTAACTCCTGAAGCACGTCCGCACAGCGCTGTCATTACAGGAGAGGATAAGATATCTTTCTGGAAAAACAGATTGTCAGGGGATGAGATAAAATCAATAATGGATATTGTTAATCTCTTTGAAATTGATATTTACAGTACAGAACCAATGCCACACAAATTTGTAAACAGGTCAATTAATTAGTTTCTCACAATAGAATTAAAGTTGCTTACATGAGTTATCCAAAAATTACAGTTTTCATGCCTGTCTATAATGCTGAACGGCATCTTGGCGAGGCTATAGAGAGTATACTGTACCAGACATACAGGGATTTTGAATTCTTGATTATCAATGATGGCTCTACTGACACTAGCAAAGAGATAATCCTTTCATATAATGATCCTCGTATCATCTTTGTTGATAACAAAGAAAACTTAGGTCTTCCCTTCTCTCTAAATAAAGGCCTTAAGCTTGCCAAGGGAGAATATATAGCACGGATGGATGCTGATGATGTCTCATTTCCTAAGAGGCTTGAAAAACAAGTAACATTTTTGAAAGATAATTCTGATGTTGATATGGTTGCAAGCTGGATTGAAAAAGTGGATGAGGATGGAAAACATCTTGGTTTCTGGAGAGCGGATAGAAAAAATAATATACCAGAAGAGATTTATTATACCCTACATTTCAAGAACTGTATTGCCCACTCCTCAGTATTATTCAATAAGGAGCTGATTCTGGGGCTTGGTGGCTATAAAAAGGATTTTTTAAATGAGGATTATGAGTTATGGCTAAGATTGAGCAAGGTGGCAAAAATAAATAAGATAAAAGAGGTTTTAGTAAAATATCGAGAATCTAACTCTCCTTCTAAAAGCCAGGCATATCGGTTGTATGTGGAAAGACTATACATGGCAAGTTTCCATGAATTTTTATCAGATGAAAGGCAGAAAGAGATTCTGTTTTTTATTAAAGATCCTGAGAGGAAGAAAATGCCTGCAAAATTCAGTGAAATACTAAAGGTTTACAATCAAATGAGCAATAAAATTATAAACAGTGCTGATTCAACCCTTCTTGATATTAAAAAGTTAAAAAGGTTTTGCAGAAGAAGAAAGTCTCATTTTATTTTCAATATGGTTAAAAGAAATTATCTTGGTTTTTAAGACAGAAGTTTTTCAGCTTGACCTTAAGGTCTTAGAAATGATAAAGAGCCATTAATTTGGGAAAATGGATTTATGAAAACTGAATATTCTTTAAAAAATAATATTGTAATATCAACCCTGGTTTGCGTGTATTTTGGGATATTAATCAGCATTTTTGATGCAGGAGTAATCCTTGGATATAAAAGAGGGCTATTTGCTCTTTCATGGACTCCGTTTCTTTATCCCTTTTTCTGGGTTGGATTTCACATAGTGGGTGGAATTCTATTTGGAAGCTTATTCGGATTACTGATATTTCTAACATTCCGGATTCCATGGCTTTCCCGCAGCAATGTTTCTCCGGTTTTGCCTCTGATGCTGTGTTCTGTGTTTCTTTTGTTCCTATATTGGAAAGATTGGATTAAGCTGGCTATTAAAGAAAGACAGTTTGCTTCTTCTTGGTTAGTTTTTGAAGGGGTTTCCAAATATATCATTTACCTTTTAATCCTTTTGACAATAATGGTGGTTCTTTTTCCCCTCTGGATGCTTTTGTGCTCTTTAAGGGATAAATGCCATGGTATGTGGAAGGTTTTGTTAAAGGCAGGAGGTGCTTTTGTTTTAATCTATGTTATTTCTTATTTTGGTTTTATCCGCAACAATACCTTTATAATGCCTGACTTCTGGTCATCAAAGGATTCTCCGTTCAGGAAGGTCAATTCTCAGGAAGTTCCAAACGGAAATTTCAAATATGGCAGTCAAAAGCAGGTAACCAATGTTTTACTGATTGTCATTGATACGCTCAGGGCAGACCATATGTCCCTTTACGGCTATAAGAGAAATACCACTCCTTTTTTAGAAAAATATGCTAACAAAGGGGTAGTTTTTACCAAGGCTTATACTCAAAAAACTTCAACAAGCCCAAGCGTTGCTTCTATTTTAACAGGAACATATCCTCATACACACGGAATTGTCGGCATTCGGGAATATCTTCCTGATTCAGCAGTGACAATTGGAGAGGTCCTCAAACGCTACGGTTTTCACACAGCGTCTTTTGTGTCTAATCCAAACCTTTCTGCTGAGTTTAATTTTAACCAGGGTTTTGATATTACTGTTGACTGTGCTACAAAAGATGACCTTGCCGGAGCAAATCTTGTTAATAATAAAGTTTTTCCATGGCTTAAGGAACATAGGAGTGATAAGTTTTTTCTGTATGTTCATTACATAGACCCTCATGCCCCGTATACCTCTCCTGCTCCTTATAATAAAACTTTCATAGATGATAAATACTATGGAGAGTTTAAAAATTTTAGAGACAAAAATATTTTCATAAGGAAAAGCCCCACAGATATAAGCTATTATGACCCTGATTACTACATTGCCCAGTATGATGGAGAGATTCTTTATACTGATACGGAAATAGACAGGTTAATTCAGTATCTTGATAGCCTTGGACTAACAGATAACACTCTTGTGGTGATAACTGCAGACCACGGAGAAAGCTTAGGAGATGAACAGAAATATTTTTTTGGACATGGCTACTATGGTTACGAGCCAACTGCCCATATACCACTGATTATGATAGCTCCAAAAATTATCCCTGGCGGGAAGGTGATTAAGCGGATAGTGGAAACCATTGACATTGCTCCTACTGTTCTTTCTTTTTTTGATATTCCTGTGTATAAAGATATGGAAGGAATGAATCTCATCCCATATATTGCAGGGACAGAGAAGATAAGCCATCCCCGTGCTTATCTTGAAGCTGACAGTACACGCGATTATTTAACCAATATCTTGATTGACGGAGATTATAAGTTAATATGCAATTTAGACTGGCTTCATGATTTTGATTTTTTCAATCCTGTACTCTGTGTGGATTTTAACCGTCGGCTACATCTGTGGAAGAAGTTGTGGAGGCTTGATCCAAAACTCCGTCCTCGCCAGCGATGGGAATTGTACAATTTAGCCAAAGATCCAGGAGAAAAAATTAATCTTGCAATGAGCCAACCTCAGATATTTCAGGAATACAAGACAAAACTCTCTGCATGGATGCGGCGCAGGCCTGCGTTTCAGAATTATAAAAAGGACATCAAAACTCTTTCTTCAAAAACCTTGAAGAACTTAAAGACATTAGGGTATATTCAGTAACTGCTTTGAGGGAAAACTTTGAAAATTCTTCAAAAGAGGAACTTCCATTAAAAAGAAAATCAGAAAGAATGATATTTTAAACCTTTATAACAGGTTATTTAAATATATTGTTCCTTACTGGAGAAGACTCCTTGTTGGAGCCTTGCTTGCGCTTGTTATATCAGCAACAAAAGGCGGAACAGCATGGGCAGTAAAACCTGCCCTTGATGAGATTTTTTTAAAAAAAGATGTGTCAAAACTCATTTTTTTGCCTATAGGAATAATACTTCTTTATCTTGTTCAGGGAGTTGCAAGGTATATTCAGAATTACTTCATGAAATATGTTGCCCAGAAGGTGATGATGGAGATAAGAAATGACCTCTATTTTCATATCAATAGAATGTCTGTCGGGTTTTTCCATAAAACGCACTCTTCTATCCTGATGTCCCGGATAACAAATGATGTGCGCGGGCTGTCAAAGGTTGCTTCTGATGTCATTCCGGATTTTTTAATACAGACATTTACTTTCATAGCTCTCATAGGAGTTGTATTCTATCAGGAATGGCGTCTTGCAATCATTGCAGTTCTTATTCTGCCGTTTGTAGTGATGCTAATAGTAAAGATAGGGGGAAAACTTAAGAAAATAAGCCGTAAGACCCTTGAGAATGCGGCGGTCATTAATACCGTCTTGCAGGAGTCATTCATTGGAGTTAAGATTGTAAAGGCGTTTGGCATGGAGGAATATGAAAATAGGCGTTTTGAAAAGGTTAACAGAAGGTCTTTTGATTTGAGCATGAAGGCAGTCAAGACTGATGAACTTACCTCTCCCCTGATGGAATTTCTCGGGGCTATAGCCGGAGCAATAATTCTATGGTATGGCGGTTATCAGGTGATAAAAGGAATATCAACGCCGGGAACTTTTTTTTCCTTTCTGGCTGCCCTTGCAATGCTTTATGAGCCTTTAAAAAAGTTTGGAAACATGAGCAATGATATCCATCAGGCAATGGCAGCTGCTGAAAGGGTGTTTGAACTTTTGGACCAGAAGCCTGATATCAGTGATGCTGCAAATGCTGTAGAGTTGAAAGATTTTAAGGACAGGATTGAGTTTAAAGATGTATGGTTTGCCTATAATTCAGAAAAAGAGATGGTGTTAAAAAACATAAATTTGGAAATAAATAAAGGAGAGATGATAGCAATTGTCGGGATGAGCGGGGTTGGCAAGTCAACCTTAGTTGACCTTATTCCAAGATTTTACCAGGTTTCAAGAGGAGAGTTAAAAATCGACGAATATGACATTAATAAATTAACTTTAAAATCGCTCCGCTCAAAAATCGGTATAGTTACACAGGATATATTCCTTTTTAATGATACTGTTAAAGATAACATAGCCTACGGGAGAATTAATGCAGATGAAGATAAAATAATAGATGCAGCTAATAAAGCTTATGCACATCAGTTTATAATGGAGATGCCGGACAAGTATGAAACTATAATCGGTGAAAGAGGCGTCAGACTTTCAGGCGGGGAAAAACAGAGGATTGCCATTGCAAGGGCGCTTCTCAAGGACGCGCCAATACTTATTCTTGACGAGGCAACCTCTGCCCTTGATTCAGAATCAGAGATGATGGTTCAAAAGGCATTGGAGAATCTGATGAGAGACAGAACAACTTTTGTGATTGCCCATAGGCTTTCCACTGTCAGGAAAGCGGATAAAATTATAATTCTTGATGATGGAAGAATCGCAGAATCAGGAAAACACGAGGAACTTGTTTCCAGAAACGGCATATACAGGAAATTGCATGATATGCAGTTCAAAGAAGAAAATGTATATTAAATAAAAATTATCTTGACAAAAACTACTATATTACGATAATTTATAACTCCGTTAAGCTTTTGCTGGAGTCTAATTCTTGTTAGAGGGATTTTTTTAAATAAAATAAAAATTATCTTGACAAAAACTACTATATTACGATAATTTTAACTCTGTTAAACTTTTGCTGGAGTCTAATTCTTGTTAGAGGGATTTTTTTAAATAAAATTACTATTGACAAGAATGGGCTAAGTGCTATAGTTTATATTAAAAATTTCAAGTGAAAGGAGGTGATATGAGAATGAAGAAAAAAACTGGTTTGATGTTTATAGGTCTTTGCTTAGTTATATCAGCAGGTTTGGTGCTTGTAAATTTTAATCAGGCTTCTTTTAAGGTAATGGCAGCTAATGAAAAAGCATTAAAGAACGCCTCTTCCTTCTTATCAGAAGGTGTGACATATGACCTTTTAGCAGGTACCACTGCTTCAGTAAGTGGTAACGTGGCTGGCAGAAAGAGTCATGCACAATCAGGTGTTGATATCGAGGTTTTAGAAAAAGGGAAAAAGGGAACATCAGTTGGAACAGTTACAACTGGTGCAGATGGTAGCTATACGATTACCGGCTTAGAGAAAAATAACTACACCATCAAAGTTAACGGAAAGAAAAAAGGTCGCATTAAGATTAAAAGTGCTGATTTAGGCGAGACAATCATTAAGAACTTCAAGAGCAAAAAATAAACCCCTTGTGAAAAATCTAAGGGAGTTATGAAAAGGGCTGCTTTTCAAAGAAAAGGCAGCCCTTTTTTATATGGTTCAATATTTTTCCTAAATATTATATTTTCTCTAAATATTATTTCCCAGTTATGAAATATTTTTTCGCAGCTTTTTTAGTAATATTTTTTTTTAATTTTTTATCCTGCCAGAAAAAAGAAGAGCCGTTGAGTGTAATACTAATTACAATTGATACCCTGAGGGCAGACCATCTTTCCTGTTACGGTTACAGAAGGAATACATCTCCAAATATAGACAATATTGCTAAAGAAGGAGTGTTTTTTCAGAATGCAGTTGCTTCTTCGTCATTCACACCTCCTTCAATGGCAACAATTTTTACTTCAAAGTATCCGAGTTCCCATGGTGTAAAGCACGGTGTTTTCAAAAAAAATAAGGTTTTTAATCAGGAAGTTCTTTCAGATTCAATTCAGACACTCGCTGAAATATTAAAGGAAAACGGTTATGCTACATATGGGTTTCATACCAATCCGCATCTTTCAAAGGAATTCGGTTTTGCACAGGGGTTTGATTTTTTCAACCAGTTCACATTCTATGATGCATTGGAATTAAACAGCGAGATACTTCGGAACAAAGACAAAATTAAATCAGGCGGGAAATATTTTTTGTGGGTTCATTATTTTGACCCCCACTGGCCCTATCTTAAAAGAACTCCATGGATAAAGAAGTATTCTTCATTTAAATCTGATAAAGAAGATGAGACTGAATATGCAGACCCTCCTGAAAAATTCTCTAATGCAAAAAATTTGAAAAACAACAGAGAACTTCTTTCTTATATTATTGCCCGCTATGACAGTGAGATAAACTTTGTTGACAGATATGTGGGGGAACTTTTGCAATTTTTTAAACCTGAAAAGAATACTCTTGTAATCATAACGTCTGACCACGGGGAGGAATTCTTTGAGCACGATGAGTTTACGCACGGACACCAGCTTTATGAAGAAAGTATAAAAGTCCCGCTTATCATATATGCTCCTTCAAAATTTCCGGCAGGGGTGAAGATAAGAGAACAGGTTGGTATCATAGATATAATGCCAACCATACTTGATATTCTGAAAATCAAAAGCAGGCAAAAACTTTCAGGCGAAAGCCTGCTTCCTTTAATTTCCGGCAATAAAAAAGAAGAAAGAATTTTATACAGCGAACTTGCAAGGGGTGGAAAAGATTCTGTGTCTGCAAGATTTAAAAACTGGAAATATATTTATGATGTAAAAGAGAACAAAGACGAGCTTTATGATTTGAACTCTGACCACGGAGAAAGAGATAATATAGCTTCTGTTAATGAAATGATTGTAAAAGATTTTCAGTCGAAAGTGAAGGGGCTTCTTTCGTCTTCAGGAGAGATTAAAAGCGAGGAAAAACCTGTTGGCAAGAATGTTGTTGAAAGCCTCAAATCCCTCGGATATATCAATTGAAACAGAATATGCTTCATAGGGTAAAAAATTATTTCCCGGAAAAAATTGACAGTTTTCTGCTTGTCCCGGTTATAATACTCTTTGCCTTCATAGTCTATTCCAGCTCCCTGAACAGTTCATTTGTATGGGATGATATTATCCTGATAGTGGAGAACCCTTCCATAAAAACATTCAAGGTCTTTGATAATGTCTTTTCAAGAGATTTTTTTGACATATACGGAGATGCAATAGAATTTAAATATGGCTACTGGCGCCCTGTAATCACCCTTTCATATATGGTTGACTATCTGATTTGGGGCTTAAACCCTTCAGGGTTCCATCTTACAAATATTCTTCTCCATATTTTCAACTGTCTGCTGGTATATTTTATCCTGTTAAAAGATTTCAGGAATTGGGTTGTCCCGTTTATTGCAACCTTTCTTTTTGCAATACACCCGATTCATACAGAGTCTGTTTCGTGGGTGGCTGGAAGGACTGATGTGGTTGCTGCGACATTTTTTCTTCTCTCTTTTTTGTTGTTTCAGAAATCAATAAATGATGAAGGAAGATTAAAGGCGAAATTTTATATTTTCTCAATTCTTGTTTTCTCTCTGGCAATGGTTTCGAAGGAGATGGTGATAATTTTGCCGGCAGTGCTTATTGCGTACAGATATTTTATCCCTGAGAATGGTTACATGTATGAAAAACTGAAAAAAAGTATTCTGCTGGGAATGCCTTATTGTATTGTTGTTCTTGTTTATATTTTTATCAGGTTCGGAGTCCTTGAAATTAAGGCAACCAAAAATGTTGAAAACAATCCGTTATTTGAATTTTATCCTACCCTTCTTTCATTCATAAAGTCTGTAACGGTCTATACCGGAAAGCTCTTTTATCCGGTAAACCTCAATGCATATATTCAGAATCCTCCCTCTGGTTCAATTTTTGAGCCAATGGTATTTTTATCAATCTGTCTTTTAACAGTTTTTTTAGTTGCACTGGTCAAAACAAAAAACAGAAAATTTTCTTTTTATTCCCTATTTTTTCTTCTTACATTTTTTCCACTTTCAAATTTTTTAAGGATAAGCGCTCCGACTGATATGGGGTTTGTTATGGCTGAAAGATTTCTCTATATCCCTTCGATTCCCTTTGTTGTTCTTATTGCAATGCCTGTAGCTTATCTTGCAAAAAATAGAAAATCTTTGCAGTTTGTAATATTTGTTATAATGGCGGCAATAACGCTGTTTTTTTCGTTCAGGGTTATAGCAAGAAACAGGGACTACAAAGATGATGAAGTCTTTTTTACAAAAACAATTCAGCAATCCCCGACTGCCCCGCTTCTGTATCAGTGCCTCGGGAATTTTTACATAAGAAATGGTATGAATGATGAAGCTCTTTTTTCTTATAAGAGGGCGCTGATTTTTTTCCCCGGCTTTTTCTCTACTAAAAACAACATAGGAACTATCTATACAAAGATGGGATTAAAGGAAGAGGCTATTGCCGAGTTTAAAGGCGCAATTGAGATAAACCCCTCATACCTTCTTGCCTATTACAATCTTGGAACGCTTTACGGAGAAATGGGAGATTATGATAAGGCAGTCCGCGTATTTGAAACAGCACTTAAGATAAACTCCGAATATATCAGGGCGCATAACGGGCTTGGAATAATATATGCAAAAAAAGGAGAATTTGAAAAAGCAAAAAAAGAGTTTGAGAGGGCTCTGAAAATAGAAGATTCAAACAGATATGCGAGATACAATCTTGATTTAATAAAAAAAATGAAGGGAATCCCTTCTGAAGAAGTTATTCAGAAGTGATTTCGGATTGAAGATATATGGCGAGTGTAATTTTCTCCGTTTGCTGCAGGAGTTTCCAACATGCTGTATAAAAAATCCACTCATATGACATATACCTCAGCAGATTTCAGTTCTTAACTCGCGCTTTTATTGAATGGAAAACTGAGAATAAATTCTGTCCCCGCGTTGACCTTGCTTTTGACCTCAATTTTCCCTCCGTGCTTTTCTATAATTTCATAGATTATTGCAAGACCTAAACCTGTTCCTTCACCTACCTCCTTTGTTGTGAAAAAGGGGTCAAAGATTTTGTCAATATTCTCTTCAGAGATTCCGCAACCCGTATCAGCTACCTTAGCAATAACGGAGTTGCTTTCCATCCATGTTTCTACTTTTATTATTCCTCCCTTTTCTCCAATGGCATGGGAGGAGTTAATAAGGAGGTTTAAAAAGATTTGCTCCAGCTCCCTTCTATTCCCCCAGAGTTTCGGGATATCAGTCTTTAGCTCCTTATCAACCCTGATATTTTTAATCTCAAGCTGATGGCCTATTATGTCAATGCTGTCTGCAATACATTCATTAAGATCTACCTCTGCCTCTTCTTTTGGCGTTGACGGCCTTGAGAAGATAAGAAGCTCCTTGATCATTTTCTTGCAGCGCATCCCTCCTTTATAGGCTGTTTCAAGCCAGCGGTTTTTCTTTACTTCTATTTTCTGAAAATTATTATAGAACTCCTCCATCTTCCGGGTACACTCTGCATGGGGGTTTGTCATAATGCACTCGTCAATAATTTTTTTCATATCTATAGACTCAAGCCCTTTTACAAGCTCTAAGTTTGTTACAACACCGCTCAAAGGGTTATTTATCTCATGAGCTATACCTCCTGCAAGCCTTCCAATGGAAGCCATTTTTTCAGCTTGAATGAGTTGATGCTGAAGCTGTCTTTGTTTTTCCTCTGCTTTCTTTTTTTCAGTTATATCCCTTAGTATAGCAACTACGCCTGAAAGGTTTCCTTTTTTGTCATTTAAGGCAGCAACCGTCTGCTCAACCGGAAGAGATGAACCGTCTTTTTTTTTCCAGCCCATTTCAACCGGAGGAACTTTTCCTTTTTCCATAAGCAGGGCAAACATCTCCATCTGGGCGGCACGATGCTCTGGAACCCCGGTTGAGAACTCCATGGTGTTCATTCCTATTAATTCCTCTCTTGAATATCCGAGCATTTTTAAAAAAGCATTATTTGCCATTGTAAGAAATCCTGTATTATTGGTGACAATTATCCCGTCCACTGATGCCTCAAAGATGCTTTCAAGATAATCTCTGGTTTCCTTTATTTCCTGTTCCAATTTCTTTTTTTCAGTTATATCCCTTATTATACCAACTGAGCCTGAAGGGTTTTCCTTTTTATCTTTCACATAAGCAGCAGACTGCTCAACAAAAAGCTGAGAGCCATCTTTCTTTTTATAAACTATTTCAACCGGAGAGACTTTTCCTTTTTCCATAAGCAGGGCATACATCTCCCTATTGGTGGCAATATGCTCGGGAATCCCGGTTGAGAACTTCCTGGAGTGCATTCCTATTAATTCCTCTCTTGAATAGCCGAGCATTTTTAAAAAAGCATTATTTGCCCTTGTAAGGACTCCTTTATTATCGACTACAATTATCCCGTCCACTGATGCCTCAAAAATACTTTCAAGGTAATCCTTCGTTTCCTTTATTTCCTGTTCCAGAGCCCGTTTCTGTGTAATGTCCTCCCGTGTAATTATTGCACCAACAATCATATTTTTTAAGTCCCTGAGAGGTGATATTTTTACTGAATAAATAAACTGTCCTTTCTTGCCTTCAAAGGTTATATTGGAGTGCTCATAGCTTATTCCCTCTGTTAAAGCCTGATCGTAGATTTTTGAAGAGGCTTCCTTTAGTCTTTCAGGCATCTGATAAAGAATATCCTTGCCTATCTGTTCCTCCCTTTTTAGTTCCACACCCACTTTCCTCATCTGGTTTACTATCTCTTCATTCATGGAGGTAATTTTTCTTTCCTTATCTATTACAATAACGCCGATTGGGATATTCCTTACAATATTTTCATTATATTCTTTCAGATACAGGATTTCCTCAGATGCCTTTACTTTCTCTTCCAGCGCTTCTGCTCTTTTCTTGTTGATTCTGATTGCGTAGCCGCTTGAAACAGTTAATACCAGTATTATTGAGAAGGTAAGGATAAGGATATAGAAATAGCTTTTTCGTGCAGAAATGGCTACCTTCCCAAAAGGGGAACTGGTAGCTATTACCCAACCAGAAAGTCCCTGTCTTAAATTAAAACCCGTTGCTGCAAGAAGCTTTGTTGAATGATTTATTTTATTTCTTCCTGTAAATTTATTGGCTGTTATCATTTGTTTTTCCGGATTAAAACTTTCGTGGCACGAAAAACAGCTCTTGTCCTTGTCAAAAATATTTTTGAAGACCATTTCAGGATGTTCCGGCAGATAAATAAGAGTTCCTTTCTGGTCCATTACCCATACGGTTCCCTTTTTGCCCTGAGACAGGGGAGTAATATAATTTGTAAAAATATAATCAGAATCTATAAACAGAAGAATACAGCCTGAAAGTTCTTCACCTGAAGAAAGAGAATTAATGCCGGAAAACAGTTTATAAATCGGGATACCAAAGATTATTTCATTTGCAGGTGTGGGCGATAAAATATTTTTTTTGCTTAACTCAGATATATAAAACTGCGGTGGTTTTAAATCTTTGGAAATTTGAAAAGGTTCGGTTTTACTTAAATCCAAATTTAAGAAATTTTTTCCTGAAGCCTGCCACTTGCAAATTCCGTTCCGGTCAAGAATGAGAATATTTTTTACTCCCTGCTCTTTTAGTGTTTCAAGGGATGTGTAGATTATCTGTTCAAAGTGTTTTTCTTTGAATCTTTCCTCTCTCAGTTCAGGAACAGAAGCTATCAGACCTGTAATCTGCTCCAGGTGCTGGAAATACCCTTCAATTCCTGAGGCAGCCTGCCTGGTTAAGACCTGTTGCCTTTCTGTATATTCCTCTGCCAGTCCTTCCATGCTGAGGTTATATATCTGGTATAAAATTATCAGGAAAAATATTATGATGCCTATGGTCATTGCTATCTGGAAAACCATCTTTTTCATTTTTTGACTCCTAAAGAATTCTTGACTTTAAAAAATATTGTAGTTAACTCTAAAGCTCATAGCAAGGAATTTGTTTAGGAGGTTAAATTATGAAAAGGTCTGCAAAAGTAGAAAGAAAGACTAGCGAAACAGATATATCAATTTCATTAAAATTAGACGGAGCCGGGGCAAGCAGTATATCCACTACTATTCCTTTCATTGACCATATGCTGTCTCTGATGGCAAGGCACGGACTTTTTGACCTGAAAATTAAAGCAAAAGGAGACACGGATATAGATTGTCATCACACGGTTGAAGATATCGGAATATGCCTTGGTGAAGCATTTAAAAAGGCACTTGGAGACATGAAAGGGATAAGCAGGTATGGGAGCCAGAACCTCCCAATGGATGAAACCCTTGTTTCTGCCGCAGTAGATATCAGCGGAAGACCATATCTTGTTTATAATGTTAAATTCCCGAGAAAGGGATTAAGAGATTTCGACATAAGCCTATTCAAGGAGTTTTTCCAGGCTTTTTCTTCAACAAGCAGAATCACTTTGCACATAAATTTAGTCTATGGAAATAATGCTCATCATATTTGCGAAGCAGTTTTTAAAGCCTTCGGAAGGTCTCTCAGGCAGGCTGTTTCAATTGACCCGAGAATCAGGGGAGTGCTGTCAACAAAAGGGAAAATTTGAATGATTGCAATTGTTGATTATGGAATGGGCAATTTAAGGAGTGTTCAGAAAGCCTTTGAAAAATTAAAATTTGATGCTCTGATAACAAGAGAGCAGAAAGAAATAGAAAACGCAAAAGCTATTGTTCTTCCCGGTGTTGGGGCATTCAAGGACTGCATGGATAATCTTGAAAATCTCAAGCTCGTTGCGCCAATTGTTGATGGCATAAAAAAGGGAAAGCCATTTCTTGGAATATGCCTTGGATTGCAGCTTCTATTTTCTGAGAGCGAGGAGTTTGGCTTGCACAGGGGGCTTGATATAATAAAAGGAAGGGTCAAGAGGTTCCCACCTGATTTATCTGACCTTGAAGGGGATAGAGGAAAGCTTAAAATTCCTCACATGGGCTGGAACAGGATAAAAATCATAAAGAAAGCACCAATTTATGAAGGGATAGATGATGAGTCTTACTTTTATTTTGTTCACTCATATTATGTAATTCCTGAGGATAAAGGATTTGCAGCCACTGAAACGTCGTATGGGATAAACTTTGTCTCGAGCATATGGAAGGATAATATTTTTGCCACCCAGTTCCACCCTGAAAAAAGCCAGAAGGCGGGGCTAAAGGTTCTGGAGAATTTCGGGAGGCTGGTTGAAAAAAGTTAAAGTGTCATTGCCTGCCTACCGCAGGCAGGAGCGACGAAGCAATCTCATTTTTTAGCTTTCAGTATTCAGTTGTCAGCTATCAGCGTTTACTGAGATTGCGGAGTTTATCCCGAGCGAGATTGCTTCAGGGCTAAAGACTTCGGCGTGAGCTAAGTCGAACGCCCTTCGCAATGACAGCGAGGGACCTGCTCGCAATGACAGTACAATGAAACATATTAATCATTGGAATAGTGAAATGTTAATAATTCCTGCAATAGATTTGAAGGGCGGGAGATGTGTAAGGCTCATTCAGGGAAATATGGATGAGGAGACTGTTTTTTCTGATTCACCAATTAAGGTTGCGAAAAAGTGGGAAGGGCTCGGGGCAAAAATTATCCATGTGGTTGACCTTGACGGAGCAGTTTCAGGAGAGCCAAGAAACAGGGAGCTTGTTGCTGAAATAGCAAAATCGGTTTCCATCCCTGTGCAGATTGGAGGAGGAATCAGGGATTTTAAAACTGCACAAGCATATTTTCGTGACGGGATAGCGCGGGTTATTTTAGGTACAGTTGCTTATGATAACACAAATCTTGTTAGTGAACTTTGCAAAAGCTATCCGGGGAAAATAATAGTTGGCATAGATGCAAGGAATGGAATGGTGGCAATTAAGGGATGGGTTGAAGTGACTGAGAAAAGAGCAATAGAACTTGCAAAAAAATATGAAAGTCTTGGTGTTTCAGGGATAATCTATACAGATATTTCCAAAGATGGAATGATGACAGGACCAAATATTGAGGCAATAAAAGAATTTGCCTCCTCAGTCAACATCCCTGTTACCGCTTCCGGGGGGGTTTCAAACCTTGATGATTTAAGAAAGATAGCAAAGATTGCCCATTACGGAATCGAGGGAGTAATTGTTGGAAAAGCCCTTTATACTGGCGCAATAGATTTGATGGAAGCGATTAGAGAAGTGAATAGTTGATAATGCAAGAGGAAGGCAATGTCTTGCCTATTTAAGAGTCAAGATAAATCCCTCCATCCCCCCTTTACCTGTCTGCCGTCAGGCAGGGAAAAGGGGGGCAAGGTGGGATTTGACTAAAAGATAGAAGAGGTAATATGCTTGCAAAAAGAATCATACCCTGCCTTGATGTGAAGGAGGGAAGGGTTGTCAAGGGAGTAAAATTTAAAAACCTGAAAGATGCAGGAGACCCTGCTGAAGTTGCAAGGATATATGATGAGCAGGGCGCGGATGAGCTTACATTTCTTGATATTACTGCATCTTATGAAAAGAGAAAAATAATCATTGATGTGGTGAATAAAACTGCTGAGAAGGTTTTTATGCCTCTTACTGTTGGGGGCGGGATAAGAACTTTGGAAGATATAAGGGATCTTCTTAATGCTGGCGCTGACAAGGTGTCAATAAATACTGCAGCAGTTGAAAATCCTGAATTTGTAGAAAAAGCAGCAAGAAAGTTTGGATGCCAGTGCATTGTGGTTGCAATTGACGCGAAAAGAGTTTCGGGTAAGGAACATCAAACCCGAAACTCGAGACTTCAGAAAAATAATCCCCCCATCCCCCATTTAGAAAAGGGGGATAAGGGAGGATTTGATACCGAACTCAAAACTCCCAATGCTCAACTAACCTGGCAAGTCTACACCCACGGAGGCCGCAGTCCAACAGGTATAGACGTGATTGAGTGGGCAAATAGGGTTGAGGAGATGGGCGCAGGAGAAATCCTTTTAACAAGCATGGACTTTGACGGAACAAAGCTCGGGTTTGACCTTGAGCTGACAAGGGCTGTTGCTGAAGCAGTAAATATTCCAATTATAGCCTCAGGGGGAGTTGGTACTGTTGAGCATATATATGATGGACTTGTAAAGGGAAAGGCAGATGCAGCCCTGGCTGCTTCAATTTTCCATTACGGAGAATATACTGTACAGGAAGTAAAATCTTATTTAATGAAACTTGGAGTGGAGGTGAGACTGTAATGAAAGCAGAGGAATTAAGGTATGATGAAAATGGCTTAATACCTGCAATAATCCAGGATATTGAAAACAACGAAGTGCTGATGATGGCATATATGGATAAAACAGCCTTTGAGCTGACATTGAAAACAGGCAGGGCTCATTACTGGAGCAGATCAAGAAAAAAATACTGGATGAAGGGTGAATCATCAGGACATACGCAGGAGGTAAAGGAGATATATTTTGACTGTGACAAGGATACTCTACTTATAAAAATAAAACAGAATGTTGCAGCCTGCCACAATGGATACCGTTCCTGTTTTTACAGAAAAATGGATGCTAAAACAGGAGAGGTTGCAATAATCTGCAAAAAGATTTTTGATGAAAAAAAAGTCTACGAATAAAAAATTGAAATTCATTGGCCTTACCGGGGGCATATGCTGTGGAAAGACTGAAGTTGCAGAAATGTTCATAACCCTTGATGCAAGGGTTATTGATGCAGATAGAATCAGCCGCGAATTGACCAAGCCTTATAAGCCTGCATGGAAAGAGATCGTTAAAAGCTTTGGCAGGGAGTTTCTTCTTCCTGATGAAAATCTTGACAGAAAAAAGATTGCAGGCGAGGTGTTTAAAAATAAAAAAAAACTTCAGCTCCTTAATAAAATAATGCATCAGAGAATTCTTGCACAAATAGAAAGAGAAGTAAAAAAAGAGAGGAAGGAAAAACCAGATTCTTTAATCATTGTTGATGCGCCGCTTCTCATTGAGCTTGGATATAACAGGTTTGCTGAAAAGGTTATCGTCGTTTCTGCTGACAGGAAAACTCAGATAGAAAGGATGATTAAGCGGGATAAAATTTCAAAAGAAGAGGCTCTGCTAAGATTAAAATCTCAGATGCCTGTTTCAGAAAAAATCAGATTTGCAGATTACCTTGTTGACAACTCAGGTTCAAAAGCCATGACTTTTAAAACAGTAAAAAAAATCTTTTCTGAACTTTCCTCCCTGTTTGAAGCTCCCTGCAGCAAGCTGTAGGGAATTTCCAAATGTAAGGAATTTTTTACGCCACCTTAAGCGTTACACTCTCAATCCTTGATGCTCTTAATTTTTTAACCCTGACATATACTATTATCTGGCCTGCTTCTTTGTTAGCTTTGGCAAGCTCCTTATTTTTTTCTGCGAGCTCTTTGTCATAGTCAGGGAGTAATACAATCAAAGCGTTGTCTGGAATTTTACCCTCTATTTCAGGATGTTCAAGAAGATATAGTTCAAATTCTGTAGAAAGCTGTTGGTTTTTTCTGAACAATTCCTCTCTTATCATCTTTTTATTTCTGCCCCTTTCTTCATTAATTTTTTCCAAATCTAAAATAAAAATTAAAAAAGTCAATTATGGTGAAGCAGTTACAGGCAAAGATTTTGCAGAAAGAGATATTGGATAGAGAAAATAATACTTATTTCTTCACTGATGTATTTTTCAAAGAATGGATAAGGTGTAAGATTTGAATTATACATTGGATGAACTAATGTATCACCCAACATCTTGTGTTATACACTCTACCCGTTAGGCTTAAGAAAGGGATAAACCCTATCCCACATTATCCAAGCAAAAATATATTGATTTGCCTTGACAGCAGATTCTAAATTATAAACCCTTTGACAAGATAGATTTGATGTATAGTATTATTTTAAGGTTCTATGAAAAAAATAAACATATTTCATGAATTTGTCCTCATCAATTTCTTTACTATTTTAGTCATAGTAGTGGTTTTTTCTTATTCCATCTCCAATCTCCTCATCTCCAACATGTTAAAAAGGGAAGGAAGGATTACCACAGATATTGTAAGGGTTATAACAAGGGTTGATTTAAATGAAGAAAAATTCAAGAAGGCTTTAAGGCTCAAAAAGATAGAAGTATTTCAAGTCTTCTTTGAGAGGCTCAAGAGCATACCAGAATTTATAAGGCTGAAAGTCTATGATGAAGGGGGAACAATTGTCTGGTCGGATGAGGCAAGGGCCATAGGGAAGAATTTTAAAGATAATAAGGAGCTTAAAAGCTCCCTTGCGGGAAATATTGAAGTCAAAATGGGGCTTATAAAAAAAGAGCATATATATGAAATAGAAAAGGTTCCTGAAAGAAGGCTCCTTGAAATCTATGTCCCGCTTCTATCAGAGGATAAAAAAAGAATCTATTCGGTAATGGAGGTTTATAAGTACCCTGTCTCTCTATTTAAAAGCATAGATAGTGCTAAGAGATTTATCTGGCTTCTTGCTGCCTCTGTTGGCCTGGTCCTCTTTTTATCTCTCTCCTGGTTATTCAGGAAAGCTATGAAAAAGGAGATCAAATTAAATGAGGAGCTTTTGGAATCCAAAAAATTCATTGAGGATATAATCGAGAATATGAATACAGGAATATTTGTGATAGACAGGGATCTAAAGATTTTATCCTGGAACAAGGCAATGGAGAATATTACCAAAAAAGAGTTGCCTAAGGAAACGGTTATTGGCAAAAAGTTCCTTGAGGTATTTCCCATATTGGAGACCATAGGATTTGAAAAAAAGTTAAAAGATATTTTTTCTACAAAGAAGCCTCTAATCCTCTATGATCAGGAATATCCAGTATCAGGGGGAAGTGAGGTCTTGAGTTTAAATATCAGGGTAATTCCTTTGCTCGGAAGCAATGTGGAGGTATCTAATCTAATTATTACCTTTACGGATTTATCAGAAATGAAGAAGCTAAGGGAACAGTTGATCCAGACTGAGAAACTAAGCACCATGGGCTCTATGTATGCTGGGCTTACCCATGAGATAAATAACCCTCTAGGAATCATAGTATCAAAGGTGAGGATGATATTATCTCATAATAAGGTAAAAAAATTATCAGAGGATGTGATTGATGATTTAGAGATAATAAAAAAACATTCTATGAGGATTACAGAAATTATCAGAAACCTTTTGGCCTTTGCAAGAAGGTCGTCCTTTAAATCTATCCCTCTTGATATAAATGAGGTCTTGCTTGATGCTATCCAGTTAGCGGAAAAGCCTTTTGCTAAGATGAATATAAAAATAGAGAAGGAATTAAAAAGGGATTTGCCCTCTATCTTTGCTGATTCAAACCAGCTTCAGCAGGTATTTTTAAATCTCTTTACCAATGCGAGAGATGCTATGTTAGAGGGAGGTATAATAAAGGTCAAAACCTGTCTGAAAGAAAATGACGCCTCATTAGTAGTAGTTCTTATTTCAGACACCGGAGCAGGTATTTCTCAAGAAAATATTAAGAAAATCTGGGAGCCCTTTTTTACCACTAAAGATACTGGTAAAGGAACAGGCTTAGGCCTTTCTGTGAGCTATGGGATCATAAAGGGATTTGGTGGAGATATAGAAGTGGAAAGCAAGCTCGGGCAAGGGACTACATTTAAGATTGTTCTTCCCTCAAACCAAGACGGTTCAACGGCTTAAGCCTCAAGGATAATTTAAGATTTATGCTAAAAAAAATTAAATCATCTTTTAGTGAAGTTGACATATTTTTTCTTCACTTGAGGCTTATTACTATTCTGGGTGGGGCTATATGGATTGCGGTTGTTTCCCTTGATGCTGGAAAAAGCCAGCTCATAAAGCAGATATTTATAGCCTTTGTCCTCTACAGCGCAATCCTATATTCTTTTATCATAGAATTTCCCTCCCTTATCAGGAAATTTTATATTATAGCCATTACGCTGGATATGTTCTTTATCTATGGTTTAGTGAGATATATTGGAGAACTAAAGGGGAATTACTTTCTTGCCTTCTATCTCTTAGTTGCTATTGCCTCTTTTTATTTTGGTTTAAAAACAGGATTGCTATTTACCTTTATCTCTTCATCTCTTTATATTTATTGCTATATTATCTTCCAAGGACATTTATTTTTATCTTGGCAGGATTTAGGATTGAGACTCATTTTTCTTCTTTTAATTGCCGTATCAATGGGACTTTTATCAGAAAACGAGAAGAAGGATAAGGAAAATATTAAAAGACTAAACAAGGAGCTATCAGACAAAAATTCTGTGCTTGAGCAGATCTACTCTTATTTATCCATAGGAAAATTGGCGTCAGGAGTGGCGCACAGCATTAACAATCCTTTAGGAATAATTGCTGGCAAATCAGAAAACCTCCTCAAGGAGGCAAAAAAGGATCAGCTATTAGAAAAATTTATAAAGGATCTTGATGCCATAAATAAAAATACCTATCAGATTTCAGAAGTTACAAAAAGCCTCCTCTCTCTTTCAGCACAAGATAACTTAGAGCTTAAACCCGTTAACCTAAACGATATTATCGAAAGCACCCTTATCCTTTTTGAAAATCAATTTGAGCAAAAAGGGATAAAGCTTAAAAAAAACTTATCAAAAAATCTAAAAGATATAATGGGATATAGCCAAGGGATAAAAGAGCTCTTGATAAACCTCTTAAATAATGCGATAGACGCCACTATAGCAGGAGGGAATATAGAGGTATCAACGGATATTAGAGATGGTTTCCATGTTATTTTAAAAGTAGCTGATGACGGAGCAGGCATACCAAAAGAAAATATAGAGAGAATTTATGATCCCTTTTTCACTACAAAAAGAAATGAACGTGGAATAGGACTTGGGCTTACCACCTGTCTCAGGCTTATCAAAAGGCATAACGGCTTAATTGAGGTAAACAGCAAAGAAGGAGAGGGAACCACTTTTACGGTCTCTTTTCCAATTTATTAGGCTTTCTAAAAATTATTATGCAGGATAACAAATTAAAAGTCTTAATTGTCGAGGATGAGCCTGATATGGCTCAAATATATGCCTCTGTTTTAAAAGAAGGAGGCTATGAGGCTATCATCTCAACAGATAGCAAATCCTCCTTGGAGATTTTTCATAAAGAAAGGCCTGCTGTGGTGCTTACTGACCTTAAAATGCCTGATATAGATGGGATGGAGATTTTAAAGAGGATAAGGGCAATTGATATAAACGTTCCTGTAATAATGATAACAGGCTTTGCAACGATTGAATCTGCTGTAGAGGCAATGAAGATTGGAGCTAATGATTTTCTTGCCAAACCCTTCCCTCATGATGAGCTTATCTTAAAAATTAAGAAGGCCATAGATCTAACCAAAATTTTAGAGGAAAATATATATCTTCGCCAAAGAATAGCAAGTGAGCACAGGTTTGATAGGATAATTGGGCAAAGCAATGCAATAAAAGAGGTTTTAAATATCCTTACAAAGGTCTATGAATCCGACAGCAGGGTTTTAATAACAGGGGAAAGCGGCACAGGTAAAGAGGTGGTGGCAAGGTCCATTCATTACAACGGCCTGAGGAGAAATAATTATTTTTTCCCAGTAAACTGCGCGGCCCTTTCTGAAAATCTTTTAGAGAGCGAACTCTTTGGCCATGAGAAGGGAGCCTTCACAGGTGCAATTTCCACAAAGAAAGGGCTTTTTGAGATCACTGAAGGTGGAACTCTATTTTTAGATGAGATTGGAGATACAACCTTTTCTTTTCAGGCAAAGCTTCTAAGGGTTATTCAGGAAAATGAATTTAAAAGGGTTGGTGGAGACAGGATTTTAAAGAGCGATGTCAGGGTCATTGCCTCTTCTAATAAGGATTTGAAAAAAACTATGCTTGATGGAAGATTTAGAGAAGACCTCTTCTACCGTTTAAATGTTATTCATATTCATCTTCTCCCGCTAAGGGAGAGGAAGGAGGATATCCCCCTTTTAGTTGAACATCTTTTAGAAAAACATTGTTTCAAAATGAACAAAAAGAAAAAAAATATTACTGATGAAGCAATGGAGTTTTTAAAGAAGTATGACTGGCCTGGAAATATAAGAGAGCTTGAAAATGTCTTAGAGAGGGCATTGATTATGACCTCTGAAGATTCTATAACCATAAGGGAGCTTGCAGGTATTTCTGAAAGGGATGCAAAGGAAAAGATTAAAAAACCCGGCTCCCTGGAAGCCCTTGAAAAAGAATTAATAGAGAAAACCCTCCTTGAATGCAATTTTAATAAAACCCTTACAGCAGAGCGCCTTGGCATTGGAAGAAGAACGCTCTATGAAAAGGCAGCTCGCTTTGGAATTTCCTTAGACAGTAAGTGATAAATATATAAAATTTTTCCTTCCATCAATTCAAATTCTCGTGCAGATTCTGCACAGTGATCATTTTTAGCACATCCAAAAACGACACCATAAAAACAACCTGCTGTTTTATTTAATTTTTATTTCTGGCATAAAAATTGCATTCAAAATGAGGTGACAAGATTTTATTTCTGCATAAGGAGGTGATGAAAAAAGAGTTAGTAAAATAGTTAAGTATAGCTTTTTAATTATCTTGCTGCCGTTCTAACTACTAGTAATAAAAAGGTTGAGCGGCACTAAATCCTATAGAAAGGAGGTTCTTTTTATGAAAAAGAGGAATGTCTTGATCTTTGTGTTCACAATGGGGTTCTTCATTGCCTCTGTTTATACTTATCTCCACGGTGCCCAACAAGGTGCTGCGCCGCAACCTATTATTAAGCAAGTTGTTCCTATTGAAGTTCCCCAGGGAGCTGAGATGGATATAATTATAAGAGGGAGCAAGTTTGCTGATGGAGCAACAGTCAGTTTTTCTGGTGGAATCATAGTTAATTCAACTACTTTCGACTCCGCTAAAAAATTAATTGTTAATATCTCTGTTCCCTCTGCAGAATCGCTTGGAAAGAAAAAGGTTACAGTTACTAATCCCACAGGAAAACCAGGCATCAAACCTAATGCCCTTGGAGTTGTAGAAGGAGTACCTACAACTCCGCCAGCATTTAAAGCTGGAGATACTATCCCTGGTTATACGTTAAAAGCGCCATGGGGGAGCAGGGCTGAAATAAAGGCTTCAGGAAGCTATTCCTCAGGTCAATGGACAGTTTTTATGACAAGGGCTTTGAAAACTTCTGCAACAAGTGAGGATGTGCAATTTGACGGAATAGGAAGCGGAAGCGAATATTATTTCTCAGTGGGAGTTTTAAATAACGCGAAAGGAACCGTTACTACGATGGCTGTTCTTGATGGCTCCCGCTACATCCTGGGAAACGAAAGCAGCACCACAGCAAACCTTAAGGCAAAGAATGAAACCCCAACAAGTGCATCAACATTTACGGGAACAGAATTTATAACAACTGGCAATAGTGCTGAAGGGGTTCCTCCTGTAACCTTAAAGGCTGCCTATGATAGTAAAAATCTATATATATTGACCACTTGGTCAGATAGCACAGAGAATCTCAAAAAAGACCAGTGGAGCTTTGATGGAACCACATGGACAAGGCAGTCAATGGATACAGGATATGATGAGGATAGGATTGCTATCTGGTGGG
>MGDH01000005.1:33767-34639 GCA_001790855.1 Candidatus Schekmanbacteria bacterium RIFCSPLOWO2_02_FULL_38_14
TCAACGGGACAGGGAAGGATGGGAACAAAAAACTCAGGAGAAATTGCCGACCTCTGGCACTGGAAGGCAGCCCGCTGGAACCCTTTGAATTTTGCTGATGACCAATATGGAATATATGCTGACCCTACTAACACTTCAGTGGATACAAGGAAGAGTGATACAGGAGGGGGAATTGATAGCAGCAATAGCACAGGAACTCCTGCTCAGCCTGCCTTCATGGCTGAGGATGATCCTGGAGCAAATGCAAACTTTTTAATGGGCATTCCATCAGGGGCTAAAAGGGCTATTACCTTTACCCCTTAAAAATTTTTCCAGGCTCGGAGATTTTGTTGCTCCGAGCCTGAGTTTTCTTTTCTTCCATGGAGATTTACAAAAGAGGGATGTGGTTACTTGCAATAATTCTCTTACTTATCCATCTCGGTTGTTTTAAAGGTGGAGGGAGTAGTTCTAAAAAATCCATAACTCCTCCAGAAACTTCTCCAGGAAAAAAGACCTTTAAATCCGGTGATGGTGTGCCAGGGTATGTTTTGTCTTTTCCTTCTGGTAGTCGTGCTGATGTGAGGGTAGAGGGGTCTTTTCTGGATGGGGTTTGGACAGTGATGTTTAGCAGGGCATTGAAGGCCCCTTCTGTTTTAGAGGATGCTGATTTTTCCGGGCTTGATTCTGGAGGGCTTTATTATTTTGCAATTGCCAATTTAGAGAATGCAGGTGGCTCTGTTTTGACCATGACTCCTCAGGATACTACTGAATGGAGTTTAGGCAAGGAGGGAACCTCTGCTAAGCTTATAGCGTTAAAAGCTACTCCATCTTTTCCCTCTGATTTTGTTGGCAATTCTATTGTTACCACTCCTTTAGCTAATGCCTTTGGGGTC
>MGDH01000006.1 GCA_001790855.1 Candidatus Schekmanbacteria bacterium RIFCSPLOWO2_02_FULL_38_14
TAATTCTAAAATGTCTCCCTACCTTCAAAAGGTTTATATCATTTAACCTGACATTTTCCTGATGCTCAAAAAGGTCTTTAAGCCTTCTTGAAAAATTCACATCAGTCAGAAGACATCCGCCTCCCGGACAGGGATAATCTCCTACATCCAGCTCTCCGGCGAGAAACATCTGTTCCTTTCTTGACCTTCCGCTTATTCTGAGAAGCTTTTCCCTGTCAACCATCCCTTCTTTTTCAGGAACAGTTGTTTCAAAGAGCTTGGCAGAAAGGGGCCTGAGGACATACCCCTTCAACCCGCTTTCCTTGTCGATTAAATTAAGAGTATCCCTCCTTTGGGACATTGGTCTTTGCTCAAGCACCTCTCCTGTTATAATAAAAGATGCTCCTATCTCCTCCATATACTCCTTAGCCTTTTTGTGCATGAAAATCCTGCAGTCAATGCATGGATTCATGTTTCTTCCATAACCATGTTTTGGTTTTCTTACAATATCAATATATTCCATTCCCAACGATATAATTTTTATCTCTACCCCAAACTCCTCTGCAACCCTTTTTGCTTCGTTCCTGCAGCTTTTTCTCCTTGAAGAACAGCAGCAAAAAGGAGTAACAAAATTTAAACAGTGGACATCAATCCCCTGCTCAACCATCATCTTGACAGCAAGGGTGCTGTCAAGTCCTCCTGATAAAAGAGCAATTGCCTTTACTGCCAAATCTGTAACCCTCCTTTAAAAACTCCAATAAAATCCAAATGTCAAAATCCAAATATCAAAAAAATGTCAAATTTTTAAATGCAAATAATTATTTTCGTTATTTGAACTTTGTCATTTGACATTAAAAATTAGTTCCCAATCAGTTCTCTTGCAAATCTCCGTGCCCATAAATCAGCCTCAAGGACATCATCAAGTTTGTTGATTTTTTTGTTCCTGTGATTCTTCATTGCAGTTTTCACAACTGCAGGAATTTCTTTGAAAGAGATTTTTTTATTCAGGTAAGCTATTACTGCTTCTTCATTTGACGCATTCAGCACAGCGGGCATTGTCCCGCCTTTTTTTCCGGCTTCATATGCCAGGGCAATGCAGGGAAATTTATTAAGGTCCGGTTTAAAAAAAGTAAGTTTTTTCTGTTTCGCAAGGTTTAAGCTTGGCAGAGAATTTGGAAGTCTTTCAGGGTATCCAAGAGCAAGAGAAATCGGTATCCTCATATCAGGAATTCCAAGCTGAGCCACAACAGAACCATCAACATATTCCACCATAGAATGAATTATGCTCTCAGGGTGAACAAGCACATTAATCTTGTCCATATCAATATCAAAAAGCCACTTAGCCTCAATAGCCTCAAGTCCCTTGTTCATCATATTTGCGCAGTCTATTGTGATTTTTTTCCCCATCTTCCAGTTTGGATGCTTCAGCGCCTGCTCAGGTGTTACATTCTCCATCACCCTTTTCGGAGTATTAAAAAATGGCCCTCCGGAAGCTGTAAGTATTACTCTTTTTATATCCTCCTTTCTGTGACCCTCGATTGACTGGAATATAGCACTGTGTTCGCTGTCTATTGGAAGGATTTTAACCTTTTTCTTTTTAGCCTCTCTAGTGATTAAATCTCCGCCAATTACCATCGATTCTTTGTTTGCGAGAGCAACATCTTTTCCTGCTTTTATCCCGTAGTAAGTCGGGATTAAACCAACCGCTCCGACAATTGCTGATACAATCAGGTCAACTTCAGGATTTTCAGCAATTCTGTTCAACCCCTCAACTCCTGAAAATATTTTTCCGTTGCGGATTTTTTTCTTCAGTTTTTCTGCCATCTCATCATCATACAGCGCAACTTCTTTTGGCTTGAAGGTTTTAATCTGCCTTTCAAAAAGTGAGATATTTCTGTTTGCGCCAAGACCTATGACTTCAAATTTTTCAGGAAACCTTGAAATCACATCAAGGACATTTACTCCAATAGAACCGGTAGAGCCTAAGATGGATACTCTTTTTTTCTTTCTCGTCACTTATTGCTTCTCCTACCTCTGTGCTTTGCCACAAATTGATATAACCAAAGACAGATAAGTTCAAATGTCAAAATCCAAATGTCAAATCAATACCAAAATTCAAATGTTCAAAATTCAAAAAAGTTCTTTGACTTCCTTTAATACCATTTTGAATTTCGGATTTAGGATTTCTTTTGAACTTTGAGCTTCGGCATTTGACATTAAACTATATTTTCCCTTTCTTAAACAATCCCTGCCTTTTGGGCAATGGTCAGTGTTCTTTTTGCTGTTTCAACATGAAGCCTTTCAACAAGCTGTCCGTCAACAACTGTTGCGCCAATTCCCTTAGCCTCAGCCTCTTTGAAAGCCTCTATTGCCTTTTTTGCAAATTCAACATCTTCCTTTGTTGGTGTGAAAATCTCATTGACCGGCTTAATCTGCGCAGGATGGATAACAGATTTTCCGTCATATCCCATATTCCGCACTATCTTTGTATGGTAGATTAGTCCCTCTTCATCCTTGACATTAAAGTAAGGGGAATCAATTGCATCTATGCCTGCGATTCTTGCTGCAATAACCATCCTGTTCAGAGGATATATGAGTTCAAGGCGCTCTTTTGTTATCTTTCCCCTTGTTTCCTTTGTATAGTCGGCAGCGCCAAAGAGCATTGCCTTTAGCCTCTTGCTGCTTGATGCAATACCCTCTATATTTACTATTGCAAGAGGAGTCTCTATCATTGCAAGGAGATAAATTTTATCCTTATCAATTCCGCATTCTTTTTCAGCAACATCAACCAGAGCCTCAACCTCCTTTACATCTTCAGCGCTGTTAACCTTTGGAATAACCAACCCGTCAGGTTTTGCTCCAACAACAGCCTTGATGTCATCCCTGCCAAAAGGAGTCGATATGGCATTTATTCTTACATTCCTTTCCTTATCTCCAAAATCCAAACTCTTCAAAGCGCTGACAACCGTTTTTCTGGCAGCCTCTTTTTGAGATAAAGCCACAGCATCTTCAAGGTCAATGATAAGCGAATCAGCCTCAAGCCCTTTTGCCTTCTCAAGCATTTTCATGCTTGAACCCGGAATATACAGCATACTTCTCCGTAATCTCTCCACTTTAAAACCCTCCACAAAAATTTATAAATATTATTCAAAAACCATTAATGACAGAATCATCTTTTAATTTATACCGCTTTTTAAGATATTTAAAAACTGATTTCAAGAAAAATATAGGAAGTTAGTCTCCTGAAAACCCTTTTCCTCCAAAAAAAAGTTGACGGGACAGAATGAGAGTGGTATTTCAAAGGGAAATTTATCGAATTTGTAACCAATGGAAAAACTTTATGCTTGATTTAAAATATTTAAGAGAAAACTTCGATTCTGGCAAAAGGGAAATTGAAAAGAGAGGAAACTGTCCTGCCCTTGACGAGTTTATTAAAGTTGACCATCAGCGAAGAACTATTCTTCAGGAAGTCGAAGGGTTAAAGTTCATCAGGAACAAGACCTCTGATTTTATTGGAAAGCTTAAAAAGGAAGGGCAGAATGCTGAAGAACATATAAAAGGGATGAAAGATGTTTCAGACAAGATAAAGAGGATGGATGATGAGCTGAAGTTAATTGAAGAAAAGGAAAACAATCTCCTTTTAAATATACCAAACATTCCTCATCAGTCAGTTCCTTTTGGAAAAAGCTCAGATGAAAACACCGAGATTCGTAAATGGGGAGAAAAACCTGTATTCAAATTCAAGCCAAAAGACCATCAGGAGATTGGTACAAATCTTGAAATACTCGATTTTGAAAGGAGTGCAAAGATAAGCGGTTCAAGGTTTTGCCTTTACAGAAAATCAGGAGCTCTCCTTGAAAGAGCATTAATGAACTTTATGCTTGACTTGCACACTAAAGAAAACAATTATATAGAAGTTTTACCTCCCTTTCTGGTAAACCCTGACAGCATGAGGGGAACAGGTCAGCTTCCTAAATTCGAAGAGGACCTGTTCAAGATAGAAGGCGGAAATTATTACCTTATTCCAACTGCTGAAGTCCCTGTTACAAACATTCACAGAAATGAGATTTTAAGAGAGGAAGAGCTTCCTTTATATTATACAGCATTTACTCCCTGCTTCAGGAGGGAAGCAGGAACATACGGAAAGGAAACAAAAGGCCTGATAAGGCAGCATCAGTTTAACAAGGTTGAGTTGGTAAAGATTGTAAAACCTGAAGGCTCTTACGATGAACTTGAAAGACTTACTAATGACGCTGAAAAAGTCCTTCAGCGCCTGAATTTGCATTACAGGGTTATTTCACTTTGTGCTGGTGACCTCGGATTTTCATCAGCAAAGACTTATGACATTGAGGTGTGGCTACCTTCAGAGTCAAAATATGTTGAAATATCATCCTGCAGTAACTTCGAGGATTTTCAGGCAAGGCGTGCAGAAATCAAATACCGGAAAAAGGACAACAACAAGGTTGAATTTGTTTATACGCTCAACGGTTCAGGGCTTGCAATTGGAAGAACAGTTGTTGCAATCATTGAAAATTATCAGGAAGAAGACGGCTCAGTAAATATTCCTGAAACCCTGATTTCATATATGGGAGGAATTAAAAAAATCAGCAGGCAATAGGAAATAGATTGTATATTTAAAAGAAAGCTTTTATTTTTCATTATAAATGCTCAAACTGACAGCTATTGGCTATGAGCTATCAGTATTCGCCGAAGGCGAATCCAGGAGGGATGGCCGAGTGGTTGAAGGCGGCGGTCTTGAAAACCGTTTCCCGGTAATCCCGGGACGTGGGTTCGAATCCTACTCCCTCCGTTAAAACTAACTTATGACTTATAACCTATGACTGATAACTATCAGGGATTATGGAATTGTTCAGATTTTTGGGATGGCAGGTTTATAAAGATGCAAAAGAACTATTCCAACTTGTGTACAAGGTTGTTTCAAAACTCCCAAAGGATATAAGATTTGAACTGGGTAGCCAAATAATCAGGTCTTCTTTTTCTGTCATACTAAATATTGCTGAAGGTAGCGGAAAGAATTCAGACAAAGATCTAAATAGATATTTAGATATTTCTATTGGCTCATTAAGTGAAACAGTGGCAGGAATGGATGTTCTCCATGATAACCATTTTATAAATAAAGAGGATTTTAATCTGGTAGCTAAAAGTGCTGAGAGTATTTCTAAACAATTGGGCGGGTTTAAGAAAAAATTATAAAATCATAGACAACTGACATTTTTCATTATAAGTCATCAGTCAAAAGTTATTTGTTATAGGTTATCCATCATGGGTCATAAATTAGGTTATTAGTTATTAGTTATAGGTTAATGTTTGGAGAGGTGGCCGAGCTGGCTGAAGGCAAGCGCCTGCTAAGCGTTTGTACTGGGAGACCGGTACCCAGGGTTCGAATCCCTGCCTCTCCGTTTAAAACTAACCTGTAACTTATAACTTATGACTAATGACTCTTAAATTATAGTCAAATAGTTATAGGTTATCAGTTATAAGTTAGTTATAAGTTATTGGTTATCTGTTATTGGAGTTTTTAAGGTAGGTCTGGAGAACCTTGTGGTTTCCATTTTTTGATTCAAGAAACTCAATCCCTATAATATATTTAATTCTTCCCTCTTCCTTAATATCTACAACCCATCTCGGTTTCCCAAAGGCTTTTACGTTTTTGAAATGAGGGAATAAATCTATTTCCATCCCTAGAAGTTCCTTGTCCTCTTTGAAAGGAGTTTTAATTGGTGCTATTCCTGTTTTAATACATATTCCTCCATCTGAAATGTCTTTGGATACACCCTCTGCGAGTTCTGAGGCATTCCTTTCCTTATCAATATTTTTTCCTTTTATAACCCAATACCTGAGAGGGAGGTCAACTGACATTCTCTCCATTTTTCTCTTTTCAGAAAATGGCATAATATCTCCATTTATCTGGAAATTATTCCTTACTTAATTTAAATTTTTACAACGTAACTATATCTTATCTATATTTTAAATATCAATAAAATTTTAATAGAATTTTAATTCATCCTTATAAATCAATATCATTGACATTATCTTATTTGAAATCTATTGTGATAAAAATTTTAAGTTTTTTGAATAATTATGTTCTGGCGCTTTAATTATTTTAAATCTTTTTCAAAATTATTTTTTACTTGCATTGCAGTCTCATCTTTTTTATTTTTTGGCAAAACCATTCATCCCTCATTCTCTGACGACTCTCTGTTTAGTTTCAAAAAATTTGTAATGGGGGTTGAAGTTGAACTTATATTAAGAGACAGCAATGAAAGCCACGCCCAGAAAGCATCTGAATCTGCCTTTGCAGAGATGACAAGACTTGACGGAATCCTGAGCAACTGGAAGGAGAACAGCGAAATATCAGAAATTAACCGTTCACAGGAAGGAAAATGGGTTCCTGTTTCAAAAGAACTCTTTGAAGTCATCTCCAAGGGCATGGATGTTTCTAAATCTACAGGAGGTGCTTTTGATATCACAGTTGGGAGACTCCTGCACCTGTGGGGATTCTATACCAGTTCTCCTCAAAAACCATTAAAAGAAGAAATAGATAAAGCCCTGAACTCTGTTGGTTATAAACTGATAGAGCTTGACACTGAAAAACATTCACTGTTTTTCAAAAAACCCGGACTGGAAATTGACCTTGGAGGAATTGCAAAGGGGTATATTATTGAAAAAGGGTTTGATGTGCTTAAAACCTTTGGTATTAAAGCTGGACTTATAAATGGAAGCGGAGACATTTATGTATGGGGGAAAAAAAGCGGTGATAAACTCTGGAACATTGCTGTTGAAGACCCGCTTGACAGGGAAAAACCTTTAACAATTCTTCCTGTAACAGACACCGCAATATTCACCTCAGGAGATTATGAGAGAAGGTTTGTTGAAGAAGATGGTGTCTTCCATCATATTCTTGACCCTAAGACAGGAATGCCTGCAGGCAAATGCCGCGGTGTTACTGTTATAGGCAAGAGTATTAATAGTGTAAACGGTCTGTCTTCTGCTGTTTTTGCACTGGGCCCTGAAAAAGGGATTTCATTCATAGAAAAACTTAATGATGCGGAGGCTGTTGTCTTTGATGCTGATGGGAAGGTTATTCTGAGCAAAGGATTCAAAAAGAGGTACCCGGATGCCCGTCTGAGCAGATAGGCATATAAATAAAATTCTAAATCCTAAATCCTAAATAATGTCAAAATACAAGATTGAAATGTTTTAAACTGTTGCCGGTACTTTTCTTCTTTTTTTTATCTGTTAGTTCTAAAATTCTGTTGGCAGACGAAAAAGAAACAAAAAGCGTTTCGTTGTTGCAACAGTAGGAGAGGACAACATACCAACTGCATCAACAATTGATTTTGAACTTCTCAAGAATGAAAGAGTGCTTTTGTGCGTTAATGAAAAAGGAACAGAAAAAATTCTTCAGCTTGAAAAAAATCCATGGATGAGTATGGTCCATTATGAAGGCTCAATAGAAGGACCAAAAGCCCCTGAGAAAAAATGCAGTACATAATTGAAGTTTACTAACCTCACACTCTACTAAATAGCCAAGCTCTTTTTCTGCATCTATTACCTTCTGAATTCTGGATTCTGAATTCAAACCCTAAGAGAAGAAATCTTCAGGCGCAAGATTATAAAACGACTGCATCAGCTTGGCAATCTCCGGTCTTTCTTTCTTGATTTTGTCAATCTTTTTATTAAGAATTTGAAGAAGTTTGCTTCCAGATTCGAAATGGTTAATATAGCCGTCAATATATTCTCCCTCAAGAAGTGAATAGAGATAATCAATCTCCTCATCATTGAGGTTTCTGAACCATGCGCCACGGCAGCTTTCTTCAACCTTTTTTCTGTCATTAAACTCAAAAAACTCCTGCCAAAACCTGTTATAATCCTCAAAGCCCTTCTTCCCCTCAAGCTCGTCTCTAACAGCATTTGCTGCCCTGAACCCGCACATCAAAGCACCCTGATTTTCAACCTCCTGAAAAGCTGCAGAATCACCTACAAGGATTATTTTCCCGATTGCCGGCTTGCCAATAGGCGTCCATACAGTCCACCTGCAGGCAAACCTTTCAATAATTTTTGCTTCTCCAAACCAGTCCTTGACAACAGGATGCTCAAAAAATCTTTTCATCACATCCTTTTCGCTTATCTTTTTAAAATTAACAGGAGGCGCATACACCTCAACACAAGGCTCCTTTTCATCTTTTACAGGCTTTGGAAGCATGCTTCCTCCACCAACACCAGTAAAATCTGTCCCTGTAAACCTCACCCACGAATCATCATAAGGTGTCTTTACATTTACCATGTGGTAAGAAACAACGCTCGTATCAAAAATTACCTTTCTGTTTTTGTTAAGCCCAAGACTTTCAACAATCTTTGAGTTCACTCCGTCTGCTGCCAGAAGAAACCTTCCGGAAATCCACGAAGTTTTTCCACTACGGATTGTCTTTAGTCTCACTCCTTTTCCATTTTCTTCTGCTCCGGCAGAAACTGTCTGACTCTGAAATTTAACACCGGCTCTTGAAACATCTTCAAATAACCCTTTCAAGAGAGTTTCTTTATCAATTACCCTTGCAACAGCAGAATCTTTTTTCTCCATTATCACAGCTTTCCCTTTTGTTGATATCCTGACGCTTCTTTTTAAATCCCTGATGGCACCCTTGTAGGGAACTGAAAAGTTATTCTTGTGAAAAATAATTTTATCGCCTTGGAATGAATAGTTTTCGTTATGATAATTGGGTTCAATCATCCACATCGCGCAACAGGGCCGTGTGTACCGGTAAATCTCTTTCTTTAAATCAACAAGGACAATCTTCAACCCAAGCTCTGCGCATCTTTTTGCAGCCATCAGCCCTGAAGGTCCCCCTCCTGATATAATAACATCGCAATCCATGACTTGATTAAATAAACCTGATACAATAAATTTGCAAGTTGTTTTTAAATCTGCTATCTTGAACTAAATTTTTCGAGGAGGATTTCTATGCGCGATATGACTGAAAAAGAGATAAAAGACTTTATTGCAGAATGGACATGGGGAACAATTATTGCTGTTGATGGAGACAAACCCTATGCGATAGAAGTAACCTATGGTTCTGACGGGGAATACATTTACTGCGGCTCCCGCCCCGGAGGAAAAATGGCAAAATGCATAAAGGCAAACCCTAATATGATATTCAAAATATGCAACGCTGATGAAACCTACGCAACATGGAAAGCAGTGTCAGTATTTGCCAAAGCAGAAAGACTCGTAAAAAAAGAAGATATTATGCGCGGAATAAGACATATTGCAAAAGGCAGGGGAAGGGATGAATACGCCTATGACGCGATTGGTGAAAGGATGGCTGCTAACCCTGAAAATTCAAATGCGCTGAGAATTCCTATAAAAAATGCTACAGGTGTGATGAGCAGCTAAAATAGAGCGAACTTTACCACTCAAAAAAAACCTGATTAGGGTTTTTATCCTACTCAATTTTTATGAAATTATTGCTCTTTACACTGCAAAGAGGACACTTTTCATGCGGAGCTTCTTTTTCTGCTGTATACCCGCATACAGGGCATACAAAATAAGGATACTCTTCTTTTGATGTATCAAGATTATTAAGGAGTTTCTGATATAATTCTGCATGTCCCTTTTCAGTATCAAGCGCATATTTAAAAGACCTCTCAGCCTCCTTGTTCCCTTCCTGTTTTGCCTTTTCAAGCATTTCAGGATACATGTTCTTAAACTCATGAGTCTCTCCTGAAACTGCTTCCTGAAGGTTTTCTTTTGTGCTTCTTATTCCCTTCAAAGCACGCAGATGATTATGGGCATGAATGGTTTCAGCCTCTGCTGCTGCAAGAAAAAGCCTTGCAGCCTGATTATGACCTTCCCTTTTCGCCTTTTCTGCAAATGCTAAATATTTTCTGTTTGCCTGTGATTCTCCTGCAAATGCCGCTTTCAAACTTTCCTCTGACATTGACATAATATCACCCTCCAATTAAAAATATTCCAAAACCTTACCAAAAATTAGATTTTAAATATTTAAATTTTCAAGATATGTCAAGATGAATGACAAAAAAAGAGGAATTCTTGTTCTTTTTTACTGCCCTATTACTGTTGGCATCTTTCTCCCGTCAACATTGGCAGCTTCAATCCTAAATATCTTAACTGCATTGGGATTGTTCATGCTCTTTTGATAATAAGCCATTCTCTTTTCTAAATAGTTTGCCGGGTCCAGCCCAACCTTCTCCATATTCGCCTTTACCACCATCTCAATCTCTTTAATCTCCTTTACCTGCTCTAGAACTCCTTCTACTATAACAGAAGCCCACTCGCTGTGGTCCTTGTTCCAGCTGAAAACATTGAAACAGACTTTATTATTCCTCTTTAAGATATCCCATTTCCTTCCCATAGGAAACAGCGAAAGATAGACCTTTTCCTTTATATAAACAAAACCAAAGGGAATGCAGTAAGGTATGTCATTATCTGCTACGGCAAGCACACCATCTCCAACAGTGGTCAAAAGATTATCCATCTCTTCCTTGGTTAATTTTTTCATATTCATTTTTCCTTTTTTAAAAAAACACTTTTTAATAGGCTATTTTCTCTTGAAACATTTACCTCTCTTTTTTTAAAGTCACTGCAGAAATTTTCTATTTCAAGAATCTGTTGTTCCGGCATGTTAATTCCTAAGTTTCTTGAAAATCTTATATGGCTGGAAAATTTTAATGTCAACAGGCTTTTCATGAAAAAGCAAAAATAACAACGGCGATTCAACGCAGGCTTGCGGAAAAATACATATCCGTTGATATCATTATTAAATCCGAAAAAAGAATGAATCAGGAGCGAGGAAATGTAGGTGCTATAACTTACTACGCTCTTAAAGAAGGGGTTGTGGTTTGATTGACGAAATTATAAAACTTTGGATGATAAAAGCTGATAACAATTTAAAGACAGGGAAAGACGAATTTGTGGCCGAAAATCCGGCAACCGATACCGTATGTTTTCATATGCAGCAATGCGTTGAAAAGTATCTTAAAGTTTTTCTGGTTTTTAAAGGTAAAGAAATTTCAAAAACCCATAATTTGGCTCTTATACTCCAACAATGTATTGAAATTGACCCCGAATTTGAAAAACTCAGAATTGCAGGCGCTGATGAATTGACCGTATATGCTATCGGCACACGCTATCCAGATGATTTTTATATGCCGTCTTTGGAAGAGTCTAAAAAAGCAATAGGCATAGCCGAAGAAATCAAACAATTTGTTATTAATAAATTGAAAACTTGAAAAAGTAAAAGTAATTGAATTAAAGGGAAGTTAAAGAAAAAATCTGACAGGCGCATAAAGGGACGGGGAAAGGGGGACGTTGTTGAATACTATCACTTTTCATTTTTAGTTTCCGCATTTTGGATAGCCTTAACAATTGCTGAAGTACAAACCCCCAATTGCCTTGCAATCTCTGCTGAAGGCATTCCCAGTTCGCGGCTTAAATAATATGATATCATTGTTCTTAATCTTGAGAGATTCAAAGAAGTGCAGAGTGCCGGGTGCGTCTAATCTTGCTTGTCGTGGCACGAGTATCTCTTATCACTTCCTCACACCAATTGCAAAGTGTTCTTTTTCATCAACGTCCCCCTTTTCCTCCCTGGGTTCTGTTTATCTCGGTAGGACTGTTTGCTATTAGGGAGCTTATTGTGGCTGTAAAACTCCCTATAGTAAGGATTGACAGACGGATATTTCTTGATATCTATGCCCTTGATGAGTGGATTATGTCCAATAAAACCAGATATACTTATTAAATACTTCCTTATTATCTACATTTAAATTTTAAGATTGTATTGAAAATAAATTTTATTGATATAAATTAAGTTATACTTCTATAACCATATATAGCTATACATTAAATATTGAGGGAATAATCTATATGCCAAAACGAAAGGTAACATTCTTTATTGAACAGGAAATGTTAGATGAACTCAAAGAACTTTCAAGTGTTTTAAGAGTCACGCAGGCAGCTTATATCCGTGAGGGTATCAAATATGTGTTAGAAAGGTATCGCGGATTAAAGAAAGCCCAGAAAGAGGGTAGATATCCTTCTGGAGATGAAATTCCATTAAATCTACATATTCTAAGGTCTACTGCTCAAAAGTACAAGAAAGCAAAAAAGGGAAGGAAATGAATATTTATTAATCAATACCAATTAAAAGAAAGGAGGTTGAAAATAGATGGAAAGCATATTTAATTTCATTTCCCCTCGAAATCCTTCAGTCCATTCTGCTTCTTTGCAACCTTTGCATAATATCCGTTAATCTTCTCAATATATCCAATCGTCTCCCTGTACCGCCACCCGCGCATGGTTGGCGCCACGGATTCAATGCTTTGCCACACAGTATGGTCCAGTTGGGTTTCACGCGCCTTGTTTTTCGCTTTGCTGATTGTTCCGATTCCGGCATTATAGCTTCCGAACATGAAACAGAGTTTGTCCTGTATGGTTTGCGGATCTGTCCATGTCCGCCATAAATTCCGGTTGTAATAAATTCCAGCTGCAATATTCCAGCGGG
>MGDH01000007.1:0-31596 GCA_001790855.1 Candidatus Schekmanbacteria bacterium RIFCSPLOWO2_02_FULL_38_14
AAGGTTCCGCGGAATTCAGCCTTGAATAAAAGGAAGAGAAAAAGAATAAGAAAAAATGCTTGGGAAAGTCTCCTTGCAGTCTTCAGTATGTAAAGTTTAGGATTCTTCATCTTATATACTGATTTCTCTTGTTCTGACTTTGCTTAAATCCATTCTGCCGATTCCTCGCGAGGCTGCCAGTCTGATGAAACTGAGGTCTTCAGGTTTTTTCCCAAAAAGCGTTGCTCCAAAGGCATCAACTGCTACCTGGTCAATTCCTGCTGCAACAGTATTTATCTGTCTTACATCAGCCAGGTCGCCTCCCTGAGGACCGTTTGCCACAAGGATTCTGTAAGCGTCGAGGATTGTCAGGGTTGGTTTCATAAATGTTGCAAGGTCGGCAATGCTCTCGTCAATTTTCTGGTGAAGCACAGACCTGTGTCCGCCTAATATTCCATACCAGTTTTTAAGGGACATTGTAAGTCCTGAGAGGTTGTGGTGTTTTGCAATCGGTATATTTATGACCTTATCAGCTTCAATGAAATCCCTGTAAACAGGCCATTCATCAAGAACCTCTCCCTTTATTTTAAGGACACGGAATTTTCTTTCTGAAGGCAGATTGACTATTGCACCGGCAGATAGTGCAGCATTTGCAATGCCGCTTCTCTGAAAAGAGCGCCTTGGGTCGTTACAGGAAACATCTGTGACAATTACAGTTTTGGCGCCTGCGCTGTAACAGAGTTCAACAACTGCCTTGACAATTTCAGGGTTTGTGTTTGCTGCCTGAGCAGGAACTCTGTCCCATCCAATATTGGGTTTTATAACAACCCTGTCTCCTGTTGAAATAAACTTTTTTATCCCGCCAAGCTCTTCTATGGCAGTCTTGACAATCTTTGAAGGACTTTCTCCCCGGACAATTACCATTTCAGGAAACTCTTCAGAGATTTTTACTGAGTAATCCCTTACCTGCATCTTTAAAGAAACATCTTTAGATGAGACATCCCTGTTGTAGAGCCAGTAGGCAAGCGAGCCTGTTGCCGCTATGCTGATTCCTGCCTTCAGTGATTTTTCCAGAAAATTGCGCCGGTCCAAATTTTTTTCCAAAGTTCTTCCTTAAAATTTTAAATTTAATTATCAAAATCTTAATATCAAATCAAGACAAATAAGAAAAGAGATGCTTTTTTAGGGAGAAATATTTGACTACTGTGCTACATTAGCAACAAAACTAATGCTGAATTTCGTGGCTGATTTTTGTATCCCTTGTAATCTTTGGAACATGCTTCCATTTTGAAATAACATAAATAAATGCAATAAGCTCTATTGCGCCTACAAGAGAGAAGGGGCGTGAAAAGCCGACATAGTCAAACAGAAACCCTCCAAGCTGAACAAAGAATAGGGTTCCCAGAAACCCTATAGCGTTGGAGATGCTGAATACAGAGCCGAGAATCTTCTTTGGGGCAAAATCTGCTGTCAGGGACGAGGTTGAAACAGAAACCGCTGCAACACCAAGACCTGTCAATATCCCGCATAATTTTACTTCTAATGAAAATGGATTTGAGATGATTCCGATAAGGGAAAACCCAATTCCGCTTGAGAGCAGTCCAAAGGCAAGGACCGGCATTCTTCCAAATCTGTCAACAAATATTCCCCAGAACATAGTTGAAACCAGGGCAACCATGCTTGACAGTCCGATTATTATTCCACACATTGCTGTTGCTTTTGCAGGAGTTATATTAAAATCCCCTGCAACGCGTACAACCCATATATTAAGAAAAACTCCAAGCATAATGCGGTCTGAGGAGGCAGCAAAGTGTGAGAAAAAGCAAACCTTGAGACCCTGGGATTTTTCGATTACTGATGAAACTTCCTTCCATGTTTTTATTACGGAATTTCTTTTGACTGGCATTTCTTTGCTCTTATGTGGCATATGGTCAACAATAAAAAATTTGACAACTATGAGGGTTAAAAACATAAAAAACGCTCCAATGAGAAAGACATTGGCGCTTCCTATTCTTTTCTGGATAAGGGAAAAGAATATAAAGGAGAGTGTAATACCTACTCCCATCATAGTACTCATGATTGCCATAGACTTTCCCCTGCTTCTTCTGTCCGTGTAGTCTGCGACCAATGTTACAATCTGGGGGAATGCAAAGGTCATAGAGAGTGAAAGAAGAAGACTAAAGAGAAAGACCAGCCATAAGGGATTGATTCCAAGAAAGTTTCCAATCACCGGTGAATAGTAATATAGAATGAAGGATAATGTTGCGCCTGACAGTCCTGAAAGCAAAAGAATTTTTCTTCCGTGCCTGTCTGATAATGACCCTATAAGAGAGAGAAAAAGAATTGATGTTATAGTGCCAATGTTTTGAATGGCGGAATTAATCTCTCCAAAGCTTTTTTGCGGCACTCCTATTACTTCCTTTAAAAACCTTGGAAGTACTATTGTTGGAATCATGTAGACTGCCATTATAAAGGCAGTGGAGAGGAAAAGCGCATAAAAATTGCTTTTCCTGAGTCCTTCAGGGATATCAATGCCAAGTAGTTTTTGAGACAAAATATTCTCCTTTAAACTATTCTTCTTCCATATCCTTTTGGAGTTGCGCTGTTGTCGTAAACCTCTTCTACATTGAAGATATAAACAGGAAGATGGAGTTCGCTCGGGTCCTCTCCGAAGTAAACGTCATGCACAGCGTGGGTAAAATCAAAATATGGTCCTTCAGTATGGATTTCAATTGAACACCTGATTTCATAGCTTATGACAGGCGGGGTAAAATAGAGCAGAGTGGCTTTTTTGTTTTTCTGCGCGAAATTCCACATGTGGGCAGGTTTTCCAGGATACTGGTTTCCGAGTTCAATAGTGCAAAGTTTTGTGAAGTCTATTTTCTGGCCTGCAATTTCTTTGTCAAAATACATGTTGTCTATGAGAATCTTAAGAGATTTTCTCTGGAACTCCCTCATTTTTTCCTTGTCTTCTTTCGAGGCGAGTTCGTGCCTTCCGAAGGCTTCGGTTTTATCAGCAGCCATTCCTTCTTTTTTAATGTGGTCTCTGAAAATCTTTGATACTTCAGCAAGGCATTCCTGTTTTGGAACAAAACCTGCGCCTATTATTTTTGCGTTTGTTGACATTGAACCGTCAGAATTTAATTCAGCGCTGCAAAGGGCGGGAAGGATTCGGGTTGTATCAATGAGCATTTTGAACATATTATCGGGAACCTTTCCGTCAACCATTTCTTTTGCCCATTTTTGTCTCCAGAAATAAGCATAATTCAGAAACTCATCCGGTAATCTTATTGCCATACAGTCCTCCTTTAAAAAATTATTTATATTTATAAAATAATTTTTTTTATTTGCCTTAGTCAAGATAATTTATGTTTTATTTTAAAATTCTATGCTTGACAGTGTTTTCGTTCAATGGTAGTTTTAAAAAAAATTTGTTAATAAAATATTCTTATTTTTAACTCTTTTATAATTTAGAAAAGCGTTGATGAAAAAAATGCTTTTCATGAAAAAATTTTATGGAGGATCTATGAGGAGGGAATCAGTTTTTAAGATTACAGTCATTTTCATATCTTCTTTCCTGATTTTCGCTTTAACCTGTGCAGGCTTGTTTGCTGCAGAAATGGGATTTGTAAATGGTAAAGTTGCAGACAAGAAAAGCAAATCGCCTCTTCCTGGTATCACCATTACTGTTGAAGGGAAGGATGCCATCGGATTTACAGATGATAAGGGAAATTATTCTCTTACGCTTCCAGAAGGAACATACACGATAAGGGCTGAACTTCTTGGGTATAAAACAGCAGAGGCAAAAAAAGTTGTTGTTGAAGCAGGCGAAACCAATAACGTAAATTTTGCTCTTGAAGAGTTTGAGGCTATAAAGGGTGAAGAGGTAGTTGTTACAGGAGAAAGGACAGGTGTCCCCCTGTCAAAAACAACTGCCTCAGTTTCTGTAGTTTCTTCCCAGCAGGCAAAAGACCTTGCCTCTTCAGGGAATGCCTCAGACATGCTCGCATATACACCCGGAGTTCAGATGGAGGGTGGCGGAAGCGGAGCTAGCAAAACCATAAAAATAAGAGGCGCAACAATTGCCCCTCCAAAGGTTACAACCGCAGGAATACTGATGCTGGTGGATGGAGTTCCAATGAACGACCCTATCTCGGGATATGCATCTCTGTACATGATTCCTTCAGAGAATATTGAGAGGATAGAGGTTCTGAAAGGAGCTTCTTCAGCCCAGTACGGAGGGCAGGCTGCGGCAGGAGTAATCAACATTATTACTAAAAAGGGAAAGAAAGAACCAAGAACAAGCTTTGATATGTCCTTTGGAACATATCAGTCAAGAGCTAACGCTGAGGATGAATATACTCAGAATTACTCATTTTCCCACAGTTGGGGAAATGACTGGATTGACTACAACCTAAGCGGAAGTTATGGAGTAACTACAGGGTTTACAACTGCAGAAACAGCAAAGGTTGGAAAGGTTTTTATAGAGTTTGGGAAAGCATATCCTGATAATAAGGTTTATGATCGCCACGGAATTAAGCATCTGCCCAACGGTTCTCTAATATATTCCTCAGGAGGTCCTAAATATTTCGGCAAGGATTTGAATATTCTTATGGATGCCGGAAGTGATATGGACGCGATGGAAAGATATTCTTTCAATTTAAGTTTAGGAATCAAACTTTTCAAGAACAACACACTCAGGATAAACCCGGGTTACTCATATCTTCAGTTTTTTGTTCCTTTTACGCCTGACATGAATCCTTTTAAGAGGTCAGACGATGTATTTCTCCAGATGTTTCTGAATGTAATAAACAAAAGAGACTACATTAACTTCTTGGACGAATGGAAAATAACTCCAAAATTAACATACAAGTTAAGGGGCGTAGTCCAGAAATCAACAGAGGGAGGTATATTTATTCCTGTGCTTGATTATGTAGATGAGCCTCTGGAACGTGAAGCCTTAGGGTTCAAAGATGGATTTGCCGGCGGAGACGGGAAATCTCCTTTTCTTCCAACTCCCGGAACAACCATTGGCAGAAGCTGGACCATGGCAAATGACTTTTCCTATGATTTTGATATCCTTGATGGGAATACATTATCAGTTGGTCATGAATATCAGTGGATGAAACTTGATGCGCCTTTGAGCAAAAACGGCGGGAGCCAGCTCTATACAAAAGATATTCTTTACCGTAAATCCTCTTCTCTGTTTTTCCAGAGTCTTCAAAAGGCTGGAAAGTTAAGTGTTTCCCTTGGTGGAAGATGGGACCAGATGACAACTTTCATTAATGACCGTGAAGATGAATTTTCACCAAGGCTCGGATTAAATTACGAGATTTCACCCGGAACAAGTTTAAGGGCATCTGTTGGAAGGGCAAGGCGTTTTATAGAATTTGCCAGAACCAATGGACTTGGCCAGAGCAACGGGGTTCTTTTTGGAAATCCTAAAATAGGTCCGGAAATAAACTGGAGCTGGGAACTCGGATTCAAGTTTCTTGCCAAATACCTGGGCGGTGATATAGCATATTTCTATAATGATTACTCTGATTTTGAAACACCGGTTCCATTGAATATAGGCGCCATTCCCGCTGAAATAGCTGGAGATTCTGCCAATGCGAGAGCAAGAAGGCAATATATGGAGATGTACAACTATGTCAGGAAATATTATCCTTTTAAAATGCCCACACCTGAAGAAGGATTAACAGCAACGAAATATATGCAGCAGTGGTTGGGAGCTTCTGTTCCGGCAGGAGTGGCTACTGAGAATGCTAATGCAGGAATGTTTGCCAATGGTACTAAAGTAGTTTATCAGGGGTTTGATACTTCTGTTGAGCTTAATCCTCTAAAAGATCTGAATATAAACTTGTCATATCTTTTTACAAGGGCAACTGTAGGCAATCAGAACCCTTTTGATTTTTCACAGGGTAAAAAACAGTCTGTTCTCCTTTCTTCTACAAGCAAAGGACTTGGTCCTGCATTTCACGGAGGAGACAGGCTGATATATATTCCAACCCATGTTTTTAAAATTTCCTCAAACTATACCTTGCCATTCGGGTTAAGAGTGATTGCATCAGGAAGGTACAAAAGTGAAGCGACTACAATTACAAGAACCGCAGTTGGAGGAACATTCAATATGCCTAAACACTGGATATTTGACCTCAAGTTTGTTCAGCCATTTTTCAATAATAAATTTAAACTTAGTTTCTCTATCGAGAATGTCTTCAGCAGAAAATATTATGCAGAGAGTGTTATTCCTTCAAATGTGGCAAGATATGATTTAGGAATTAGTTATAGTTTCTAAAAATATTTTATTTAGGTGATTGTAAAACTTTTGGCACCAAATTATAGTGGTGCTAATGAATCTAAATACATTTGAATACCTATGTAAAACAGAAAACAAAGCACGGCTTTATTTTAAGAAAAACTGCTGGAAAAACAGCCATGTTTTTTGCACAACTTGTAGAAGCTATAAAATCTATAGGATTCCAGATAAAAGATACCGTTGTAAGCGCTGTGGTTACAGATTCCATGACTTTACCGGCAGATGGATTAATAGACTGAATATATCTTTTAAAAAATGGCTTTGGATTATAAAGCTTTTTGAACTTGAGGTATCTGCAAGAAAGATAGCCCAACAAGTTCAATTGAGCTACCCTACAGTTCTTAAGGCTGTTACTTTCTTGAGAATTACTATTGTAGTCAGCACTAAAGGAGCCCAGGAACTTCTTAATGGGGAGATAGAGCTTGATGAAACATATTTTGGTGGAAGACGCAAAGGTAAACGTGGCAGAGGTGCATATAACAAAGTCCCTGTATTCGGTATTCTCGAGAGAGATGGGGTTGTTAAAGTTGAAGTGCTTAAAGATGTTACTGCCCAATCCATTCTTAACATGACTATTAAAACTGTAAGAAGAGGTTCTATTGTTTACACTGATAAGTTCAGAAGCTATGATGCCCTTATGTTTTGTGGGTATAGACATTTGAGAATTGATCATGGTAAAAGATTTGCAAGAGGAAAAGTTTACATCAATGGCCTTGAGGGGTTCTGGAGTTATGCTAAAGAAAGACTTATTAAGTTTCATGGCGTATCTCAAAAAAAGTTTCCTTTTTACTTGAAAGAAATGGAATTCCGTTACAATAATAGAAACAAAGATATATTCTCTTTACTGGTTAAAAATATGTGTAACTTCGTGCCAAATCTTTTATAATCACCTTTATTTAAACATGGGATGATATGAAAAAAATAAAAATTATTTCTGTATATTCTCCTCTCAAAGTATCTTATTCACTCTTAGGTATGGTGGTCGGTGGAATTGCTTACGGGCTGACGCTTGGTAACAATCATGTTACAATGGGAATCTTGAATCCGTCTTGCAGAGGGACATATGTTATAACTCCAAAGATTCTCACTGCTGAAGGACCTGTTTATTTTGCAGGTAAAGCTGACTGAAGATTCTTGAAAACAGATAGCCAATGCATTTCTCAGTGCTTACAGAATATTCTTTAAGGGTGGAGGATATTATATGCCTATTGCACAGTGCCGTGGATGCTGGGGCATAAAGTTAAGATTTTGCAGAAAAAATGCAGTGTCTGTGGCAGTACTTATCCTTCTTTGGATCACGGTTCTATAGTTGTGCTTTTAATTTTCTTTGTCACAATAATCATATTCGGAATTTACCTGTTTATTTACTTTTTCAGATAGAGGCATTGTTTTCAGCAGGACACAGAGTTTGTTATATAAAGGTTTTTGATGTTGCTTATTTTATAAAGGAGAAAGAGTGGAAAAAAAAGTTGATGACGAGGAGATATTTAATCTTGAGGAACTTGTGATCTCAACATCTCTTGAACTGGAGGCATTGATTGAAATACTGGTGGAGAAAAAGATAATCACAAAAGAAGAGATGATAACCAAAATGAAAAACCTTGCCAAGCTGATAGAATAAAATTTCTTTGCGCCTGTAGCTCAGTTGGATCAGAGTGGCGGACTCCGGATCCGCAGGTCGGGAGTTCGAGTCTCCCCAGGCGCATCAAGTGCGGAATTACAGCGTAGATTATAATAGTTGGGATATTATAACCCATGCTTTATGCATGGCAGTTCATTTTGCTGGTTTAATATATTGTATAAAACAGGTGAGAAGCCCGACTGGAAAATGGAAAAACTTGCAAAGATTTATAATGATATAAATTTAGTGAATATGAATTTCTCCAAAAAATTATCAGATATAAAAATCAATGATGCGATACTCAATGCCATTGCAAAGCTTGGTTTCTTTGCTGAGAATATAAACATAATGATAAGCAAGGATAGGCTTGCTGAGATAGAAGACTTATTCCAGCCTTATTTCCTTCCATAGTCCCAACGGGAGTCGAACCCGTGTTTCTGACGTGAGAGGCCAGTGTCCTAGGCCACTAGACGATGGGACCAGTTTACAAAATTTTAAATTGTAAATTGCAAAGTTTAAAATGCAAAGTGCAAAATCAAAATTGCAGAATGCAAATTTATGGATGCGATAACAGAAGGATTTTTTTTTGTCAATTTTTTTGTAAAATGATTACACAGATTTTAGGAAGATTACACAGATTTTTGCGGGCTAAATTTTAAATAGAATTAGTAGAGAGTAGTTAGTCATAAGTTATAGGTTATAAGTCAGTCTTTAAACCATGTTATTCCTCGATATCCATTCCGCGTATCCCTGTATTTAATCTTTTCCGGTTCGATGACAATTATTTTAAAATTGATATCAGGCGGGAATCTTGTCTCATCAATTCCGAGTTTCTTTACAGTTGCTTTAAATTCATCACGTTCTTTAAAGCGTGCGTAAATCTTTGCCTTTCCCCAGATTTGCAAACCTCTTGCACCGAAAAAGTTTTCCTTTGGGTTATAAGGAGAGGCAATTGACACAGCCACATTGGGGTTTTCCCTGATAAAAGCAATCTTTGCCCCACCTTCAGAAAAAACATATAGATTTAGCCCCTTATGCTTGTATTCAAGAGGAGTGCATCTTGGGATATTGTTGCGTGAAGTTGCAAGATGAAGCACATTGTTTTCAGAGATGAATTCAGTTATGGCTTTTTCTGCTGATTCCGGTGTCAGGTTTTCTTTAAGCTTAATGCCTGCATTATCAAGCGCTTTTTTTAGCCTGTCGGAAGTCCTTGTAACTGTAATTCTTGCCATACAGCGTTCTTATAAAAGTTATAAGTTGTAAGTAATAAGTTATTGGTTAGTTTGTAACTGGGGGACTAGGATTCGAACCTAGATAGACAGAGTCAGAGTCTGCCGTCCTGCCGTTAGACGATCCCCCAAGAAAAAATTATCGTGATATTTTTTTCACTTATAGCTTATGGCTTATAGCTTAAAGCTTTTGTGTTGGAGAAAATACCTGAATAAAAACATGCTGTCAAATGGAAAAAATTTTAGGCTAAAATCTTAGTTGCCATTTTAGTGTAAGATTAGTATTAGCAATAAGAAATTTTTAGATTTCTTTTTATTGTTTTGAATTTAGGTAATTTGAATTTTGAATTTGTTTACCTGCCTGACGGCAGGCAGGGGATTTAGATATTAGGATTTAGAATTTTGCCTTTTAAAATTACTAGCAGGAGATATTAAAATGAACTGTGATGTTGTAGTCGTTGGCGCTGGACCTTCCGGTCTTTCAGCAGCAAGGGCGCTTGGGCGGAAAAACCTTAATGTAATTGTGGTTGATAGAAAGGCATTTGCCAGAGACATAAACATTGGCATCATGGAGATGCTTTCACTCCAGCCAAACAAGATTGATGTTACAGATGAGAAAATAGTTTTCAAGGAGAGTGATTTTGAACTAAACCGCAAAAAAGCTGTGAGAAGCGAAATTTACGGTTTTGCAGCTTTTTCTCCCTGTCTTAATTCCCTTGCAATGGTATCAGAATTCCCGACAAATTTTTCTGTAGATTACAAGTACTGGATAGAGAAATTAGAAGAAGAAGCCCTGCAGGCAGGAGCAAAGATTTTTTGCAGGGTTGAAGTCACAGGTTTGATTTTTGATAAAGAAAGAGTAGCAGGAATAAAATGTGTTGATGAGAAGGGAAAGGAATTTGCAATCAGGGCAAATATCACGATAGGTGCTGACGGCATAAGGTCTAAGGTCTCAAGATTTTCAGGGTTTAAAAAGGAGAGATGGGGGATACACAGAATTATTGGATGCAGGATTAAAAACTTTGATATTAGGTTAACTAAAGCTGGCAGGGGGTTTAACCCTGTATATCATAATATGTACCTTGGAAGCAGGTTTGTTGGTCCAAACACTCTTGGAATCAGCGCATATCTTGGCGAGAATGAGATTTATATTATTAATGTTATCCAGACAAATGATATTTATGAGAAGCCAGAAATATCTCCAAAGGACTCATTAAACAAGTTTATCTTATTTTTAAAAAACCATCCTCACTGTTCAGAAGCTTACAGGAAGGCAACAAGGGAAAAGAAGTTCTGCTTTTTACTTCCTGTGGATTCTCCTGTTGCAAAACCTTTTGAAAAAAGCGGTGTTTTCCTGATTGGAGATGCTGCGTTTACAATTGAAACCCAGTGGACAGGAGCAATGGCTGTTGCAACTGAGGCTTCAAAATCTATTTTTAATGTATTGAACAATGAGAGAAGAACTGATGAATATTTTTCAGAATATGAAAAGTGGTGGGCAAGGTTTGTAAAAAATGCAAAAAGGCAGTTTGACTTTACAACATTTATGCATTCGCTTGATGATGAAGAGCTTGATGAATTTATGGGGCTTTTTGAGGAGGAGATAAAGCTTGAGCATCTGGCAGGCACTGATGATGAGTTCGGAACTCCAAATGAGTTTATAATACGGGTAAACGAGAAATTGTCAAGAACTAACCCTGATGAAATAAAATCTCCAAAGATAAAAATGGTTGTGAAAATGATACAGGGACAGAATGGATAAATAAATGCCAAAGCTCAAACGACTAAAACATTTGATTTTTGGATTTTGACATTCATTTGACATTTGCCTGCCTGCCGTCAGGCAGGGGTTTTGAAATTTGAACTTGTGATTATCTGCCAAAAGAAATTCATAAGGAGAGCAAAGATTGTTTTTAAAAATCCAATTAAATGAGTGCACAAGATGTTGCAGTTGTGTTGATATGTGTGATGAAAATGCCCTGAGGTTAATTAAAGACGAAATAAAGGTTGATGATTTGCTATGTACGAGGTGCGGTGTGTGTGTTGAGGTCTGCCCCTTAGAACTGATAACAATGGAATAGTATTAATTTTGATCCCCCCACTTTTTTAAAAAATGGGAGATAATTGCTAAGTCACTTGCACAGTTATATTTTTCAAAAATCTTACTTTATGATTTATATCATAGCGACATATTTTCAGAAATGCGATAATGACCTTAACGTTATGGATAGTTTTTAATTAAAATTAACCTAAAAATTGAAAAGGAGGAAAACAATGTTTTGTTATCAATGTGAACAGACCCCGACGGGAGGCTGCACAAAAATAGGGGTATGCGGCAAGAATGAAGATGTTGCGAGTCTTCAGGATACGCTGTTATTCGGACTGAAAGGCATTGCTGCCTACGGATTCCATGCAAGGGAGCTTGGTGCATCTGACCCGGAGATTGATTCTTTTATGTATGAAGCCCTTTTTTCCACAGTAACAAATGTGGACTTTGATGCAGGACGTTTTGTAAAGCTGGTTTTAAAATGTGGTGAAATGAATCTTAAGGTAATGAAACTTCTTGATGAAGCCCATACAAAACGTTTCGGCAATCCTGTCCCCACAGAGGTTACAGTGGGTACAAAGAAAGGAAAGGGAATTGTTGTAACAGGACACGATTTGCTTGACCTTTATGAGTTGCTGAAGCAGACAGAAGGGAAGGGTATTAATGTTTATACCCATAGCGAAATGCTCCCTGCGCACGGATATCCTGAACTCAAGAAGTTTAAGCATCTTGCAGGAAATTATGGAGGGACTTGGCATTCCCAGAAGGATGAATTTGAGAAATTCTCCGGTGCCATTCTTGGGACCACTAACTGTGTCATGCCGCCTAAAGAATCCTATAAAGACAGGTTCTTTACCTGCGGCATAACAGGGCTTGACGGAGTAAAGCATATTGAAGGGAGAAACTTTAAGGCTGTTATAGATAAAGCCCTTTCTCTTCCAGAGCTTCCGGAAGCGCCGGGAAAGAAGATTATGACAGGTTTCCATCACACGGCAATTCTTGGTATTGCTGATAAGGTAATAGGTGCAGTAAAAGCAGGAAAAATAAAACGCTTTTTCTTAATAGGCGGATGCGATGCTCCGGGCAAGGGTGGCGAATATTTCACTGAGTTTGCAAAGCTTGTTCCAAAGGATTGCGTTATACTGACCCTTGCATGCGGGAAGTACCGTATAAACAATATAGACTATGGAAACATTGATGGTATTCCAAGACTAATTGATATTGGTCAGTGCAACAATTCATATTCAGCCGTACAGGTTGCTGTTGCACTTGCAGGTGCTTTCAACTGCGGCGTAAATGACCTTCCGTTGTCCCTTGTGCTGTCATGGTTTGAGCAGAAGGCTGTTGCAATCCTTCTCTCTCTGCTGAATTTGGGGATAAAGAATATATATGTAGGTCCAAAGCCTCCTGCGTTTATAACACCGGGGGTATTCAAGGTGTTGCAGGATAATTTCAATCTCCAACTCGTATCATCTCCTGAAAAGGATATGAAGGCGATATTGGGGAAATAATCAAAATGAAGACCAATTCTTTAACCTTGCCCTTCCTTTATAAAACAGGGAGGGCAGGGTGATTTCTAATAAACCTGTCAAGATAGTTACTTCCTTAATTAAGTTATCCTTTCAAAGCCAATCTCGAATTTAACTGATATCATAAACTTTTAGATTTCAAAATCAAAGCCCCTGCGCCTATGAGGCTTGAGTTGTATCCGAGCTGCGGGCTTACAAGTCTTATATTGCGGTGCTGGTATTCATAGACGTAGTGTTTTAAGTTTTCTTCTATGAGTTTAAAAAGAATCTCATTATTTACCATCACGCCACCTCCTATTACCAGAAGGTCAATGTCTGCAAGGTTTACAACATAGGACAGAGCCTTGCTGATGTGTCCTGAAACTTCTTTAAGAAGAGAAAAGGCTTCTTTGTCATTATTGCTGGCAGCCCTGACAACTGTTTCCGCAGTTATCTCCTCAGGCTTTATCTCAGAATTTATTTTTAAAAATTTCCTGCCTTCAGAAATCCGTTTTCTTGCAAGGTTTGCAATAGCAGTACCTGATGCAAGGGCTTCAAGACACCCCTTTCTTCCGCAGGTGCAGTCAGGGCCATTATCATCTATAATCATATGCCCGATTTCTCCTGCAAGCCCGCGGTTACCAAGAAGAAGATTTCCGTTGACTACAAGCGCGCCTCCGATTCCTGTGCTAATGGTTATCCAGAAAAAGCTGTTCTCATTTTTTCCGTGACCAAAGTGAAGTTCTCCAATGGCAGCAGCATTAACATCATTTGCGACCTTCACAGGTATTGAAAATTTATCTTTTAATAACCTTTTAACCGGAATATTTCTGAGGTTCCAGTTTGGGGCATAAAGGAGGACGCCGTTTTTTTCATCAACTATTCCCGGTGCTGCAACACCGATTCCGCTTATCTCTTTCATGTCAACCCCTGCATCGGCAATTGCGCTGTCAATGGTTTCAAATGTAAGGTTCATTATATCGTCTATTCTTTTTGAGGCAGGTGTGCGTTTTTTCAGCGAGTGTATGATTTTTCCATCATCATTAATCAAGCCAATCAGAATTTTTGTCCCTCCTAAGTCTATCCCAATTGAAAGCATTTTTTCTCCTTTTACATTTACTTTACATTTTAGTAACAATTATTTACAGACTTTTTAAATTAATTTAAATATAACAAACCATTATATTAAAAACAATTTTTTAAGGAGGTGAAGAAAATCAGTTAATCTAATATGTCTTAGCATTTAAACTCAATTTCTAATTTTAAAGGAGGAACCTATAGTGTTCAAAAAAAATATTAAATTAATTTTAATGCTCATGGCAATCGGAGTATTTGCAACCTTTTTAATAAGTATTTTATCCTCATTTGCCGGAGAAGAAGAAACCAGCCACGACATGTCTGCTATGCAGCAAGGGACCATGGCAACCCAGGGAACAACTCAGGGTAAGACTCCTGAAGCAGTACAGGGAACAGATAACAAGCAGGCAATGCCGCCGGGTATGACTCATGATTCCGGGAGCCATGCAAAACACTCAGGGCATTCATGGGAAGATATGAAGAAGTGGCCCGGTATGGAGAACAGGACAAAAGAAGAACTTGATGCAATGATGATGATGATGGCTCCTGACCACGAAGTTTATGTAAGCAGCAAGGATCTCAAGAAAGATGTTGGAGTTATTGTAATTGCTCATGGCGGAACCAAAGTATGGAATGATTCGCTTGCAAAATCTTTAGCGAAGATTTCCAACACATTTCCAACAACCGTTGCATTTGGAATGGCAATGGGAAATTCTTCACACATTCAGGAAGGAATTAATCATTTAGAAGAGGCAGGTGCAAAGACAATTGTAGTTGTAATGGCATTTTTCAACGAGTACAATGAAGTTGCAGACCAGATAAAATATATTTTCGGGCTTTCAGATAAACCGGAGTGGCCTCCTGTTGAAAGGGTGAAATCAAAGGCAAAAATAGTATTTGCTCACTATATGGATGACAATCCTCTTCTTGCAGAGATTTTAACAGACCATGCAAAGGCAATAAGCTCTAACCCTAAAAAAGAGACAGTCATAATAGTTGGTCATGGCCCTGTTAACCCTGATTACAACAAAAGAAATATTGGAGTAATGAAAAAAATAGCTAAAGAGGTGAAGGCTTCAGGCGGGTTTAATGATGTGAAGGCATGGAACCTTCAGGATGATGCTCCAAAAAATATAAGAGATGCAAATGTTGAAAAAATCAGAGGAATGATAGGAGAAGCAACCAAAGCTGGTAACAAGGTTCTCATTGTAGGAATGCTGATTTCAAGCAGAGGAATCCAGCATAAACTGAAAACTGACTTCAAGGATCTTGAATATAAATTTAACGAAGAAGGCGTTGTTAAGCATGAGAATTTTGGACTGTGGGTTGGAGAAGCAGTAAGAAAAGTGATTATAAAAGAAGAGTAGGGATAACAAGTTAGGATTCAAGGATTCGAGTGGTCAAGGGTTCAGGTGAGAAATTTGTATTGTTGTTTTGTTTTTATATTTTCACTAGAACCCTTGAATCCTTTAACCCTTTTCTAAAATAAGTGGATATTTATTATGGCAAATATCAAGGTACTCATAATAGATGATGACAAGAAGCTGGTAGGAATGATTAAAAACTATCTTGAAAAAGATGGTTATGAAATAATTGCTGCTTTTGATGGAGCAGAAGGAATAGAGAAAACCGAGAGTCATCGCCCGGACCTTGTCATTCTTGATTTAATGCTTCCGAAACTTGACGGACTCGAGGTTTGCAAACTTATAAGGAAAGAATCCTCAATGCCTATTCTGATGCTTTCGGCTAAGGGAGAAGAAGCAGATATTGTTGTAGGTCTTGAGCTTGGCGCAGATGATTATTTGAGCAAGCCATTCAGCCTAAGAGAACTTTCTGCGCGTGTAAAAGCAATCCTGAGAAGGGTTTCAAAACTTAAAGAAGACGAAAAGAGTAAAAAGAAAATTCTGAAATATAAGATTTTACAGATAGATTTTCAAAAACACGAAGTTACAATAAATGGTGAAAAAACTGAGTTGACTGCTACTGAGTTTGCTCTTCTGGAAATGCTTGCAACCAACCCCGGAAGGGTTTTTACGAGAGACCAGTTGCTTGACGGAGTAAGGGGCAGAGAGCTTACTCCCTTTGACAGGTCAATTGACATTCATATCAGCCACCTCAGACAGAAGATTGAACCTGATCCCAAAGAACCAACATATATAAAAACAGTCTGGGGTGTGGGGTATAAATTTGAAGATGAAGAATAATGATTAAGATTTCAATTTTCTGGAAAACCATACTACTTTTTTTAGCCTACCTTTTTCTTGCAAATGGAGTGATGCTTCTTTTCTATTTTCTGACAGAATCTCCGGAAACAATAACCTCTGACATAACAAAAGCCGTAATCACTGATGCGTCAGTAATTACAAAAAATATAGAGGATGAAATAAAAAACAGAAAAGATACTCAGGAGGTAAAAAGCCTTGAAGAGCTTAAAATGTTAAAAGGGATAGTTGAGAAGGAAAACAGGTATGTAAGAGTTTTAAATCTATCAGGGGATATAGTTTTTGAGACGCCGATTGAAGCAGGGCGCAGAAGTGAAAGGCTTACAGAAAAGGAGATAATTGAAGTTCAGAAGAGAGGGTTTTTAATCGGCAAGGGGCATGCGACATTTTTCAGAAGCACAATAGAAATTACCCTGCCATTAAAAGCTGAAGGAAAGACTTTAGGTTTAATTCAGGTATCTTACCCGAAAACAAACCCGTCAAGACTTAAGAAAATTATCAGCTTTGCAATAGTGATTGAGGCGATTATCATTGCTTTTCTGGCAATGCTTTTTTCCAAATGGTTTTCAATACCCATAAGAGAATTAATCAGAGCAGCTGAACAGATAGCCAAGGGGAATCTTGGTTATCATGCAGAGGTAAAATCCTCTGATGAAATAGGAGACCTCACCAATACATTCAATTATATGTCAAAAACTCTTGCAGATATGACAAAACTGAGAAGGGAGCTGACTGCGGATATCTCGCATGAACTGAGGTCCCCTCTCACAAGAATCCGGGTTTCTGCTGAAAGTCTGGTTGATAAAGTGGTAGATGACGAGAATGAAAAAGAGATGCATTTGCAGGCTATATGCAAAGAGGTTGACGATTTGAACTCGTTGATTGGAGACCTTCTTGAATTATCCAAGTTAGAACTTGACAGAGTTAAGATGGAATATTCCCCTACCAGCTTAAAAGAGGTTATTAACAGTGTAGTGACAAAGATGACCCCAGTGATAAAAAGGGGGAAAGTCTCTGTAGAGGTTTACATAGAAGAGCAAATTCCTGACATTCTTCTTGATGGCAAGGGGATTAGCCGAGTGTTGGCTAATTTATTGGATAATTCTTTAAAATATACAAACAGTAACGGTAAAATAAAAATCAGTGTTACTGAGAAGGATAGCTTCATTAATGTGAGCATTGAAGACAACGGTAAAGGTATTCCTCAGGAGGAATTGCCATTTATTTTTGAACGGTTTTACCGTATAGATAAGTCGAGAGCAAGAGAAACAGGAGGAACAGGGCTTGGTCTTGCAATTGCCAAACAGATTGTAAAAGCCCACGGGGGAGAAATTTTTGCACAGAGCAAAGCGGGTGAGGGTACCATAATGACATTTTCTCTTCCCAAGAGGAGAAGATGAGATTTAGCTAAAATGCTTGACCTGTTCAATCAAAAGAGAGATGATTTATTTTAAAGTATAGAAAAAATGTGGAGGGATTGATTATGAGGGAAGCTGTAATTGCAAGCGGTGTGAGAACCGCCATAGGAAACTTCGGAGGAGGCTTAAAGGATTTTTCTGCTGTTGACCTTGGGGTTGCAGTAGCAAGAGAGGCGTTAAAGAGGGCAGGGATTAAACCTGAGCAGGTAGATGATGTAATCTTTGGTGTTATCCTTTCAGCCAATCTCGGACAGAATGCTGCAAGACAGATAGGTGTTAAATCAGGAATTCCAGTTGAAGTACCGGCGATTGCAATAAACCAGATGTGCGGCTCAGGGCTCAGGGCAGTGATGATGGCTGCTCAGGAGGTTTTAATTGGTGACGCTGATATAGTGGTTGCAGGAGGAGTTGAAAGCATGACACAGTCTCCATTTATTCTTCCGGCAGCGCGATGGGGTGCAAGGATTGGAGACATAAAGGTAATAGATTCTATGATAAAAGATGGACTGACATGTGCTTTTTCCAATCTCCATATGGGAATTACTGTTGAGAATATTGCTGCAAAATACAATATCTCAAGAAAGGAACAGGATGAGTTTTCCTGTGAAAGCCAGAACAAGGCAGAGAGGGCAATAAAGGAAGGGAGGTTCAAGGAAGAGATTGTTCCGTTTGAGATTCCTCAGAAAAAAGGTGCCAATGTTATTTTTGCTCAGGATGAGTTTCCCAGATTCGGAACAACTGTGGAACAGCTTAGCAAACTAAAACCTGCTTTTAAGCCTGATGGAACAGTAACTGCAGGCAATGCATCAGGTATAAATGATGGTGCTGCAGCAGTTGTTGTTATGTCTGCTGAGAAGGCAAAAGAACTTGGATTAACTCCTCTTGCAAAAATCAGATCCTATGCAACTGTAGGAGTCACTCCTGAAATAATGGGCATAGGACCTGTGGATTCGACAAAAAAGGCTCTTGAGAAAGCAGGTCTTAAAATCAATGATGTTGAGCTTATAGAATTCAACGAGGCATTCGCAGCCCAGTCTCTTGGGGTCCTGAAAGAGCTCAAACCAAAACCTGAAATAGTGAATGTCAATGGCGGGGCAATTGCTTTAGGGCATCCAATTGGTGCAAGCGGTGCAAGAATTCTCGTGACATTAATCCATGAAATGAAAAAAAGAGGCTTGAACATAGGTCTTGCAGGGCTCTGCATTGGCGGCGGTATGGGAATCAGCATGGTTGTGGAAATGTAGGGTAATGTTAAAGAATATCATCAGATATTACATTGTTTGTTTCTCGTCATTCCCGCAAAAGAGGAAGTCGTTATGAACCTCAGATTTGCACAGATAGGAATGAAAATAATCAGGCGAGACGCCTGATCTACTGTTTAATTGTTGTTTGTTCATTTGTAGGACAGGCATCCCGCCTGTACGAGGGTATTATTTGTTCAAGGAAAAGACTATGAATGAAGGAGTAAAAACTATGAGCGAAGAAAGAAGAGTGCAGAAATGAAGTTATTAATTATTTTCTTTTTATTAATTGCAGTCATTATTCCTCTTTTTGGGAATGCCATCATTCTTACCACAGACTGGCTCTGGTTTAAGGAAATAAATTTTGAAAATATATTTATTACATCACTGCTTGCAAAGGTAAAGGTCGGCTCCCTTGTAACAATTCTTTTCATCACAGTAGTTTTCATAAATATTTATATTGCCATGAATCTTGGCAAAAGAAAAACACCGCTTGTTTACTATGACATCATAGAAATCCCGCAGGTTGAGGCTTACAGGTCAACAGTTGATACTGCAGTTTTGACGCTGACTGCCATTGTGGGCTATATTCTCAGCGGGTGGGGTTCTTCCCAATGGGAAAATTATTTAAAATTTTTTAATTCGACTGCATTCTCCGTCAATGACCCGCTCTTTTCAATGGATATTGGTTTTTATGTTTTCAAACTTCCTTTTTACAGGTTTCTTTATCAGTTCTCTTTTCTTACCCTTATCTTTTCACTCATTGCCATTACAGTTATCTATATTTTTCATAAGAAAATGTGGTTTGTTCCAAAGGGTATAAAATTTTCAGATTCTGCAAGGATTCATTGCCTTGTACTTGGTGCCCTGATTTTTCTTTTAATGGCCTTCAAATACAGAATCAATGCGTATGACCTCCTTTATTCTGGAAGAGGGATTGTTTTTGGAGCAAGTTATACTGACATCAAGGCAGAGCTTCCGGTTCTTTATCTGATGATGGGTTTGTCTATAATTGTTGCAGCAACATTTCTTTTAAATATTTTTGTTAATTCTTACAAGATGATAATTGGTGTGATTGTCTTAATGCTTGCTGTCGGGTTTATAGGAGGGAAAGTATACCCTGCGCTTATTCAGAAATTTGAGGTTGCACCAAATGAAATTTCTAAAGAAAAACCATACATCAATTTCGGAGTAGAATTCACAAGAAAGGCTTATAAGATTGACCATGTTGAAGAAAAGAATTTTCCTGCCTCTGACAGATTAACTATTGAAGATATAAATAATAATGATTTGACCATAAGGAATATAAGGCTCTGGGATGGAGCGCCTCTGCTTTCAACATATGCACAGCTTCAGGAAATAAGGACATATTATGATTTTGTGGGTCTTGACAATGACAGGTACTCTGTCAATGGCGAGTACAGGCAGGTTATGCTTTCTCCAAGAGAGCTTTCATATCAGAATCTTCCAAGCAGAAGCTGGATAAACGAACATCTCACTTACACTCATGGATACGGGCTTTGCATGGGTCCTGTAAACCAGATAACAAAAGAGGGGCTGCCGGAGTTTATGATAAAAGATATTCCGCCAGTATCAACTGCAAATATCAAAGTTACCAGACCTGAAATCTATTATGGAGAGATTGGAAACAAATATTGTTTTGTTAATACAGGCTCGAAAGAATTTGATTATCCGTCAGGAGATAAAAATATTTATACCGTTTATAAGGGAAGCGGTGGAGTAAGAATTGATGGATTTCTGAAAAAAGTTCTTTTTGCAGTGAGATTCGGAGAAATCAAAATGCTTTTTTCAGGTGATATTTCAGAGAACAGCAGGATTATGTATTACCGGAGTGTCCTTGATAGGGTTAATAACGCGGCTCCATTTATAAGATGGAGTTCTGACCCCTATCTTGTAATTTCAGAAGAGGGAAGGCTTTTCTGGATAATAGACGGGTATACTACAACTTCTGAATACCCTTATTCAGAGAAAACTCTGGGGATTGGAAACTATATTAGGAATTCTGTCAAAGCAGTTATTAATGCTTATGACGGAAAAATAGATTTTTATATAAGCGATGAAGAGGACCCGCTGATTAAAACCTACGGAAAAATCTTTCCCGGAGTTTTTAAAAAACTGGAACAGATGCCTGAAGACTTGAAAAGCCATATAAGGTATCCGCAGGAATTCTTTTCAATTCAGGCTGAGAAATATGCGACCTTCCATATGACTGACCCTCAGGTTTTTTATAATAAAGAGGATGTCTGGAAAATTCCGAGAAACACAAAAAGCGGTTCTGACCAGGAAATGGAGCCCTACTATACAATTATGAAGTTGGCTTCTGAGGGGACTGAGGAAGAATTTATTCTGATGGTGCCATTTACTCCAAGCAAAAAAAATAACATGATTTCATGGATGGCTGCAAGGTGCGACCAGCCAAACTATGGGAAACTCATAGTTTACAATTTCCCGAAACAGAAGCTTGTTTATGGACCTCAGCAGATAGAATCAAGGATTGACCAGGACCCTGAAATCTCAAAACAGCTTACTCTGTGGAACCAAGGGGGGTCAACTGTTATCAGGGGAAGTCTCCTTGTAATTCCAATTGAGCAGTCCCTCATTTATGTCCAGCCCCTTTACCTTTCAGCAACTCAGAGTGGTGGTCTTCCAGAATTGAAAAGAGTAATTATTGCTTTTGGAAACCAGATTGTAATGGAGGAAAACCTCGAGAATGGAATTGAGAGAATATTTGGGGAGGGTGTTAAAAAGGGAGAGGTCAGAGAAGAAATTAAGCCCGAAGTAAAGGTTAAAGAATTATCAAGTAATACTTTGATTAATAATGCTATCTCTCATTACGAAAAAGCAGTAAAATTCCAGCGCGATGGTAATTGGACAGGTTATGGAGAAGAGCTTAAAGAACTCGAGAAGGCATTGAAGGAGATGAGGGGGAAGTAAGGTTTATTGTAACTGTCGCTGTTGTATGGGGGACAAAAAGATAGCAGATGCCGTTTTTGATTTTGCTCTCATCAACTACTTTTTGAACCTCGTCTGTAATGTCTATCAGTTCTGTTCTTCTTGTGATTTTGATGGGGATTTGTTTTAGCGTTTGTATGGGTCTTGAGATTTAATCTTGAATGAAGGCTCTTTTTCCTTTTTCTCATCTTTCTTATCACTAATCTCATCCATTTTTATTCTCAGCCTGAGGTCATTTGCGCTGTCAGCATAGGCAATGGCATTATCATAGGTTATTCTTTCTGCTTTATATAAATTATAAAGAGCCTGGTCAAAAGTCTGCATTCCTTCCTGAGTTCCTTCAGCCATTACTTCCTTTAAAATACCAACCTCGCCTTTAAGAATAAGGTCTTTAACTCTTGATGTATCAAGAAGGACTTCAATTGCTGCTGCTCTTTTCCCGTCAACTGTTGGGATAAGGCGCTGTGAAATTATTGCCTTCAGGTTCAATGAAAGAAGGAGATATATCTGAGAATGGCGCTCGGTAGGGAAAAAGTTCAGTACCCTTTCAATTGACTGGTTTGCATTGTTGGCGTGAAGTGTTCCTAAGCAGAGATGGCCTGTTTCAGCAAAGGTTATTGCTGATTCCATTGTTTCAGTATCCCTTATCTCACCTATGAGAATCACATCAGGCGCCTGTCTCAATGTGTTTTTCAGTGCATTTGCAAATGAATGGGTGTCAAATCCAACCTCACGCTGGGTAATAACAGATTTCTTATGGTGATGAACGAATTCAATAGGGTCTTCAATTGAGATGATGTGCCCGGAAGAATTACTGTTTCTGTGGTCAATCATTGCTGCAAGCGAGGTTGATTTTCCTGAACCTGTACCACCTACAACCAAAACCATTCCCCTTTTTGCCATTATTATGTCTTTTAGAATAGGAGGAAGTCCAAGCTGGTCTACGGTTTTTATATCAAGTTTTATCTGCCTTATTACAATCCCGACATTTCCCCTCTGAACAAATATATTCACCCTGAACCTTCCAAGTTCAGGAAAAAAGAGGGCAAGGTTCATCTCTTTTGTCTCTTCAAATTCTTTTTTCTGCCAGTCATTCATTGTGGAATAAGCAAGTTCTTTGGTCTGTTCCGGAGTAAATTTATCATTTCCAAATGGTTCAGTTACCCCTTCTGTGCGGTACATAGAAGGAAGCTCTGCAGTTATATAAATATCTGATGAATCTCTTTTAACCATTTCTCTGACAAGGTCTTGTATAGTCATTTTCGAACCTCCTTTTTAACTTGTAAGTGAACAGTAGTTAGTGAATAGTAATCAGTGAAGAGTCTTGAAAAAATATTTTTTCTTACTAAATACTATTCACTGTTAACTATTCTCTTCTTTCTCTTATCCCAGGACTGACGGGCTTGAAACCAACTGCAGAACTTCATTCTTTGCAACTATGTTTTTCTGAACAAGGTCCTTGATTGCCTGGTCCATTGTCTGCATACCGAATTTCTGGCTTGTCTGGATGATTGACGGAATCTGCGATATCTTCGCTTCCCTGATAAGATTTCTTATTGCAGGAGTACCCATCATTATTTCAATAGCAGCAACCCTTCCCTTGCCATCCCTTCTTTTAATGAGTGTCTGGGTAACAACAGCCTGGATAGATTCTGAGAACATTGCCCTTATTTGTTCCTGCTGTTCAGGCGGGAAAACATCAATGACCCTGTCAACAGTCTTTGGTGCGCTTGATGTATGAAGCGTTCCGAAAACAAGATGCCCTGTTTCTGCTGCTGTAAGGGCTAACTGAATGGTTTCAAGGTCTCTCATTTCTCCAACAAGAATTATATCAGGGTCCTCCCTGAGTGAGGCTCTCAAGGCATTGGAAAAACTGTGGGTATGGGGTCCGAGTTCTCTCTGGCTAATCAGGCACTCTTTTGATTTGTGGACAAACTCTATTGGGTCTTCAATCGTAATTATATGCCCCTTGAATTCATTGTTTATCAGGTCAATCATTGCAGCCAATGTTGTTGATTTACCGCTTCCTGTTGGACCTGTTACAAGAACCAGCCCTTTTTCAGCCCTCGCTATGTCTGCGAGGGTTTTTGGAAGCCCGAGTTCTTCAAAGGTCATAATTTTTGTCGGGATTGTCCTGAAGACTGCTGATTCACCGCGTGCCTGGACAAAGGCATTGACCCTGAACCTTGCTATCTCTTTAAGGGCGATTGAGAAATCAATCTCGTGGCTTTCTTCAAAAACCTTTCTCTGCTGGTCATTAAGTATGTCGTAGAGGAGGGAGTGGACTTCTTCTTTTGAAAGGGACGGCATATCAACTTTTTGCATATCGCCGTTAATGCGGAGCATTGGTGGTTCTCCTGAGCTTATGTGGAGGTCAGAAGCACCCTGACCGTGAGAGAACAACAGAAGTTCGGAAATATCCATCTTATTCCTCCTTGAAAAGCAAAATGGAAAAAGAAAAATTAATGGTTAACGAAAAAGATTCCAAGAAAACATTATTTTGTTACTTTTAATTAAAAGATCATTGTCTTGTCAAGGGAGAAAACTTCATTATAACTTTTTCAAACCTTTTCCTCTTGACGTCTCACAGGGCTTAAGATAGATGGAGGCAATATTTTAGTGAGGTGAGATATGGCACTTAAAGTTATACCTGAGAAATGCATTGTTTGTTGCGCATGCGAAATGGCTTGCGGATATTACCATGACCAGGCTTTTACAACCCTTTCATCAAGCATCATAATCTACAGGGCAATGGAGAAAAAAAATTACTTTGGAATGATGGTAAAAAGGCCCGAGGATATATTGATTGGAAGGCCTGAGAGTGTTGAAGCAAAAAGACCCGGTGATTTTTCAAGCGGAGGAGGAGCAGCGAGTGCTTCAGCAAAACCAATATTCATAAGACCAACCTGCGACCTATGCGCAGGTGCAGATGAATATAACTGTGTTATGGCATGCCCGACAGGGGCTTTAGTTAAGGAGTGAAGATATGCCTTTCTTATATTCAGGAAGGATTTTAATTGCTGACCTTAATTCCCAGACAACTGAAGAAAGAGCTTTTGATGAGTCATTTATTGAAGAAAACCTGGGCGGTGCATTGGCAGGGCAGACACTCTATGAAGAATTTCAGGGTGATGACCCATTGGTTATTTCAACAGGTCCTTTTACAGCTACCATGTTTCCTGCAGGCGCTTTGGGAGTAATTACAGGGAAAAGCCCGATAACAGGCAAGCTTTCCCATGCGCCGTTAGTTCTGATGAACGGGATGGATTTAAAGCTTACAGGATTTGATTTTATAGTAATAAAGGGAAAGGCAGAAAACCCCGTATATTTCTGGCTTCATGATGAGATTGCAGACATTCAGGATGCTTCAGGACTCTGGGGCAGGGATACATGGGAAACAACAGAAACCATAAGGAAAGACCTTGGGGAAGACCTCATTCAGGTTCTGACAATCGGCACTGCAGGAGAGAAGGGGAGAAACTCGGCACAGGTAATTTCAAACTACTGGGGGACAGGTGATAAATGGGGGTTTGGAAAAGTATTCGGAGACAAGAAACTTAAGGCTATTGCTTCAAGAGGACTTGGATTGATTGAGGTTGCGCACCCTGATGAGTTTGTAAAAAAGGCAAACAGTTTAAAGTCAAAAATAAAAAATGGCAACATAGCAGGTAAAAACGGAATAATGGATTTCTGCGCTTCAATCGGCGCTGAACCTGCAAAGAACTGGATTGCTCCGGTACTGCACAGATACAAGGCTTGTTTTGCATGCCCTTACAACTGCAACACTTTTTTAAAATACAATGAGAACCCAAAAATAATTGCAATGGATGGTGTTGAGGAGCCGGGTTTTCTGATGACAGATATTGCATCGGCAATTGCTTTAAAAAAGGCAGGGTTGTCGGCTGATGACGCAGGAAAAGTTCTTGAGCTATGCGCAAGGCTTGGAATTGAACCGACCTGTGCTTCAGGTGAAGTTGTAAAATCAGGAGCAAAAGATTTCTCTTCAGCGAAAAAAGCAGTAGAGGCGTTGCTTGATAAAGATATTGAAAATACCTCACCTTACAAAATGAACTGGGGTGATGATGCCGGAAGTTTTGAATCTTCATTCAGCCCATGGCCACCTTTAAAACCGCTTTTTTCTGATTTTGGCATTGGAAGCGACAAGGAAAAAAATTCATCATGGTGGAAGAGGAGGAATTCCCTTTCCTATATACTTGGAATATGCCCGATATTTTCCCTTATGAGTCCTGAAATGGGAGAAAATGATATGCTTGAATTTATAAAATCAGGGCTTGATATTGACAGGGGAGAAGGCTTCTTAGATGAAACAGTAGGGAAGCTGAAGATTTAATTTCCATTCTGATTTCCTTCAGAGAGTCATAGCGCCATCCTGATTATTTCTGTAATGTCCCTCATCTTGAGCTTTGAACCGCTTGAAGTGATTGCTGTGAGAAGTCCGGAATAGCAGAACGGGCAGGTTGAAACCAATTCTGATGCACCTGTTTCTTCAGCATCTTTTACCCGTTTGACAGAGATTTTATTCTGGATATCAGGATAGGCAATGCGGAATCCCCCTCCAGCACCGCAGCATTTTGCATTTTCACGGTTTTTTTCCATTTCAATCAGCTCAACTCCGGGTATTGCCTTTAAGATTTTGCGCGGTGTTTCGTAAACTCCTGCATGCCTTCCGAGATGGCAGGGGTCATGGTATGTGACTTTGAGGTTTACTTCTTTTGTGAATTTAAGTTTTCCTTCCTCAATGAGCTTTTCAAGAAACTCGACTATATGCATTGGCTTGAAGTTTATCTTTGCGAGCAGCGGGTAGTCTTTTTTAAATGTTTTAAAACACCCTGAGCAGGATGTTACAACTGTTTCAACACCAAGGCTGTTGTATAAATCAAGTGTTTTCCTTGCGACATTTTCAAATTCAGGGTCTCCGACTCTTTTAAGAGTACTGGCACAGCACAATTCCTTTTTTCCCAAGATTCCAAAATCGACCCCTGCCTGCTGCAGTATATAAGATGTATTGTAGGCGACTTCTTTGACATTTGCATCAAAAGAAGCAATGCAGCCAACGTGGTAAAGTATAGGGGCTTTTTCAATACTTATGTCTTTTATCTTCTTAACCCCTGCCTCCCTCTGGGCATTTCTTACCCATCTGTCTCTGCTCGTTCTTGGCTGCTGAAGGGGATTGTCATAGCTTTTAATGCTCTTTATCAGGGTTTCATGCTGAGGCAAGGGGCCTATTCCCATTTTGCCAAACATCTTTCTGCAATTTTCCCAAAGCTCAACAGTATCTATATCAGTCTGGCATACCTCGCGGCAGGCACCGCATGTGGTACACTGATAGGCTCTTGATATATACTCCGGTGGAATTTCTTTTTCCTTTCCTGAAAGCAGTTCTTTCATAAGAAAGATTTTTCCTCTCCCTGCAACAGATTCCCAACCTATTTCTTCATATACTGGGCAGACTGACACACAGAAACCACACTGAGCACATGACCAGAGTTCCGGATGTTCCTCAAGCTCCTTGATTTTTTCAATTAACTGAGAAGGGCTCGCCTCCTTTGGAAGAAATTTAAGTCCTAATTTTGCAAGCTTTCCATTTCCAAGCATTCCTATTGACTGAAGGAATGGAGGTATGCTTATTCCATAACGGGTCTGGAAGCTGAAAAACTTGCCAGGGTTTAAAATGTTTTTGGGGTCAATTTCTTTTTTAAGTTTTTTAAGGCTTGAGAGCTTCTCTTTGGGAAATCTTTTTTTTACATAAAAGGAATTCCATATTCCTGTTCCGTAAGGTTTTCCTTTTAATTTAAAGCCCGTGCGCATTATTGCATCAACAAGGAGGAGGTCATTTAAGTATTTTTCTTTGTCCCTTTCATCTGTCAGATAGGTTACCATCAGCAAAATTTCCTCTTTTCCTATCAGATGAAGTTCTGTCATCATCTTAATATTGTTGCTTTCAAAAATTGACTGAACCTTTGCGAGGCAGAGAGACAGGTTTTTTAACGGCAGGATAAGTTCTGCTGCAAGCATTGATGGACCTTCTTTTTTCAGCCTCATCGGATAGAATCTGTTTTCCCAGTGGTGAAGTGCAGTTTTTGCGTCAGCTTCTCTACCCTTGCATGAAACAGCAAGCTCTCTTGCCTTAAAGACCTGGTCAGTTATTTCATCATTTTCAAATCTGACAATAACAGAGGCGTCAACTGATGTTTCTCCGTTTTCTATTTTTGAAAGGAGAGTGTTGTAATTTTTATTTTCAAGCTTGACAAAGAATGGTTCCATGTCTGTCTTTGGCAATTCCTCCAGAAATTTGACTGCAGAGGCATCATCGCTGAAATTAAAATAAAGGGTTGCGATGGACTTTGGAAGGCTTCTGAGCCTTAACGCGATTTCAGTTATGATACCGAATAAGCCTTCAGTCCCAATGAGGGATTCAATCTGATTATCATCCTTTACGGATTTAAGTTTTTTAATCTCACCCTGCGGATAGACTACCTCAATATAATCGATATGGTCTTTTATGTGGCCGTATTTGTATGAGCCGACTCCAAAACCGCCTGTTGAAATCCATCCGCCAACTGTGCTTGATGGTGCGCTTGTTGGATAAGCTAAGACTGAGAGTTCTTTTTTTGCTAAAACCTTGTCAAACTTTTCCCAGACAATCCCCGGCTGTACTCTTGCAAGTTTTTTTTTAGAGGAAATTTCAATAATCTGATTCATCTTTGTAAGGTCAATAACAATTCCACCTCTTAAAGGTATGATACTGCCAAGGGCTGATGAGCCTGCACCCCTTACAGTTATTGGAATCTCTCTGGAGTAGGCTAATTTTAAAATTCTGCTGATTTCATCAGCGGATTCCGGCCTTAAGATTGCTTCTGCCGGCTTTTTCTGAACAATGTCTTTAAAAAGAAGCGGAATTGAAGCAATGTCGTGGCTATACTGCTTTATTTCATTGGAATCAAATGAGGCATCATCGCTGCCGACTATTTCTATAAATTCTTCATACATAATAATAATCCTTATATTAGCTATAGGCTACTAACAGGTTGCTGAAAAAGGGTTTATCTGATGTCATTACGAGGAGCATAGCGACGAAGTAATCTCAAATTTATAAGAAACTGAGATTGCTTCGCTTTGCTCGCAATGACAGTTGAAAGGGTTTTTCAGCAACCTGTTAGTTTGAGTTTTTACCTCTCAGCTTTCAGCAATCGGCAAAATTGATTGTTGCAGATTTCTTTTACTCAATAAAATTAATATATGTCAATTTTTTTGTGTTGATTTTTGAGGCTTTATAGAGAAAACTCTTTTGGGAAGAAGGATAATGACTCTGAAATAATAAGATTGCTTTCTTACTTTGCTTTTTGCAATGATACCTTGTAGAAACAGACCTTCAGGTCTGTTAAATTAACAGGTCTAAAGACCTGTTTCTACTTATCAAATAAAAATAAAATTAAAAACTCAAAATATTCTATATGAAAAAAAATATTGCTGATAAATCAAGCAACATCCAACTCTGGTCATGGATTCTTTATGATATTTCTGACACAGTCTTTTCATTATTTATTGTAACCCTGATTTATGCAGTGTATTTCAAAGAAGTGGTGTTTAATTCCTCTTCTTCAGGCGACCTTGCATGGGGGTTGTCTGTTTCAACATCAATAATAATTGTTGCATTAACATCACCTGTTTTAGGTGCTTTGGCTGATTATTCAGGAATAAAAAAAAGATTTCTCGCCATAACTTCTTTCATGTGCATATTTTTTACCTCAATGCTCTACTTTGTAGAGAGGGGAGATGTTATTTCTGGAATAGTATTCTTTATCCTTGCAGATATCTTTTATGCGTCAAGCCTTACTTTCTATAATGCCTTTCTTGTTGATGTTGCAGATAAAGACAACTTTGGGAAAATATCAGGAATCGGATGGGCAGTTGGATATGCAGGTGCTTTGATAATACTGTTTTTCCTTTATCCGCTGGTTAAAGAAGGCTTTTCTGAGGCTAATATTCAGAACATACGCTACTCTTTTGTGCTGACAGCATTTTGCTATCTTGTTTTTACTATCCCAATTCTTGTTTTTCTCAAAGAGAAAAGAATTATTGAGAAAAGAGTCAAAGAGTCATATGTGAGAATAGGGTTTAAAAGAGTCTATGAGACATTGGGCAGAATAAAAGACTTTAAAAATCTTTCTTTTTTTCTTCTTGCTTATTTTTTTTATAATGACGGAATTACAACAATAATAGTTTTTAGCTCCATATTTGCTGCAGGGACTTTAAAGTTTTCAATGAAGGAATTGTTGACATTTTTTATAATTGTTCAGATTACAGCAATGGCAGGTTCTTTGATTTTAGGTTACATTGTTGACAGGGTAGGGGCAAAACGGGTTATCATTGCGACTCTTTTTATATGGTGCGGTATTGTTGCAGGGACATATTTTGTTGCAAGCAGGACAATTTTTTATATCATAGGTCTTATCGCAGGTTTTGCAATGGGTTCATGCCAGTCAGCAAGCAGAAGCCTCATGGCAATGTTTACTCCAACAGAAAGAAGCGCTGAGTTTTTTGGGTTTTATTCTTTTTGCAGCAAGGCTTCTGCAATTCTTGGGCCAGTTGTTTTCGGGGCGATTTCATCATTAACCGGGAACCAGAGGACAGGAGTCTTGTCAGTGTTGATTTTTTTTGTAATTGGCTTGGGATTGATGTGGAGAGTGAGTGAGCCAGTTTAACAGTTTGGGAAAGGGTTCAAGGATTCAAGTGAAAAAACTAAAACCTAAAAGTGCCAAGCTCAAAACTAATTGATTTAACTTAAACCCTCGAACCCTAGACCCCTTGAACCCTTTCCTTAGTAAGGAGGATTAAATGAATAGTACAAGAAAAGAGATTATAAAAAGAATCGTTCTCATAACTCTCTTCTCCATTGCCTTTGGTAATGTAGAGGCAATGGTAGTTGTTTATTTGAGAAGGGTTCTCCCCCCATATGATGAGATGGTAGTTGGAACAGTGGATAGCCTTGTAATATTATTTAAGGATTACGGAGTCTATCGCATTGAGCAAATGAGAGAGATGTTTACAATGATAATGCTTGTGAGTTTTAGCGCTCTATGCGGTAAAAATCTTCTGGAAAGATTCGCAGCCTTCTGCCTGAGTTTTGCTGTATGGGATATCTTCTATTATATTTTTTTAAACCTTCTGATTGATTGGCCCCAGACTCTTTTTGATATTGATGTCCTTTTTCTTATCCCTATTCCCTGGATAGCTCCTGTAATACTCCCTGTCGGGATTTCTATGATGATGATAGGGACAAGCTTTTATATATATTTTATCAGACTTAAAAAAGAAGAGTAGAGATTAAAAGTTCATTCATTCATAAACTAAACTTGACAATAATAACTCTCTGAAATTAAAATTAAATATATGGAAGACATGGAAGACAAAAAACTTAAAAGCTTCTGCAAGAAAAATAATATTGAACTTCTTGTCCTCTTTGGATCTTATGTTTCAGGAAAAGTGCAACCAGAAAGTGATATTGCTATTAAACTAAAAAGAAGCTCAGAGATTTCAAAACTTGACTTGATTTATAAACTTGATGATTTATTCAACGGGAAGAATATAGACCTTGTTAACCTTACAAAAGATACTGATCCCTTACTTCTATACGAGGTTTTTTTCAGTGGGAAGCTCCTTTATGAAGAATATTCTGGTCTTTTTGGTAAGGAAAAGTTAAAAGCATGGAAACTTTACATTGACTCAGAGAAATTTCGCGCAGTGCAAAGGAAATACTTAAAAGAATTTGTGGAGAGGGTTTATAATGTCCTCTGATGTTATAAGCAAAAAGCTTGTATCAATGACAACTTATCTTAATGACCTGTTGCCTTATAAAGACACCACTCTCAAAATATTATAAGCAATTCTCCTTAGGTTTATAAAAGCCTCGTAAAGACCACGATGATTAAAATATTTAA
>MGDH01000007.1:31719-32513 GCA_001790855.1 Candidatus Schekmanbacteria bacterium RIFCSPLOWO2_02_FULL_38_14
ACCAAAATGCCTTCGGCATTTTGGTTAACGGCGCCTCGGGCTTCGCCCTTGTTAGCCTCGTGCCGAAGGCACTTCGGCTAACTTCGGGTTTGCGGAATCCCTGACGGGATTCGCAAATCCCTTCGGGACTTCGCAAACCCGAGGCGCCGTTAGCAGAAATCTGCCATGGATATGGAGGTTGATTCAATGGGTTTAGTCAGATTAATAGGTATCTTTCTTCCTTTATTCTTTATTATGTCGGCATTTGGTCAAGAGTTGATGAATACTGAAGAAATGATAATAAAATATAGGTCTCAATTACAAAGTATGGATGAAGATACGCGAATTTCAGCACTAGTTGGGCTTAGAAAAATAGGAGCAAGAAACGGACAAGTTGAAGAAATTTTGATTTCTGCTCTGAAGGATAAAAGTGGCTATGTCAGTGTTTTGGCAGCTGAAGCATTATCCAGAGAAAATAAAGCTATTAAGCATGCTCTACCTGTTCTTATTAAAGCATTGGAATCACCTCTTGATCCAGCCTTTAAAACAGGACGCTATGTTAAGGACTGGAAAAGAGTTGCTGCTGGTGCCATCGGAAATTATGGATCAGATGCAGCACCAGCTGTTCCTGCCCTGAAAAAAGCACTCAAACATACCGATTATAATGTCAGAGGTTATGCAGCGATGTCGCTTGGCAATATCGGTCTCGCAAGTAAATCTGCCATGCCTGATTTGCAAAAGGCTATTTCTATGGAAAAAATTGATGGAGTCAAAAAGATTATGATAGAAGCTTTAAGTAAATTGAAAATGCTTTA
>MGDH01000007.1:32633-33351 GCA_001790855.1 Candidatus Schekmanbacteria bacterium RIFCSPLOWO2_02_FULL_38_14
AGTACCTTTGGGCCTACTATAGGGTTGAACGGCACTTTACGTGTTTTAAATAAAGATGTTTTTATAAGTTCTATTGATTTATTAGTTGTCAGGGAAAAAGATAAAGCTCAACACATTTTCAACTGGATAGCCTTCAGGCCACCCAAAATTGACTTAGCTGGTAGTCAACCAATTTCAATGGAAATACCCTCTGGTTTTCTTGTTTCACCAGATTCCCCGCACAGATTCAACATAGTTTTTAATGATAACGATCTTTTCGAAGAAATAAGACCCTTGTTTAATACTTATATCACAGAATGGTATACTGTCGCAGACCAATTGACTAAAATCTGGCCGCCTTCAGTTGGGACAATTCCTCCACATGAAATAATTAGCCGTAAAATTGAATTAATCGAAGGTTTTAGAAAGAGTAAAATTCACCTTGATATGTACACTCATCTTGATAGGAAATGTTATTGGGAACCAGGCGATTATACTTTAACCATAAATGTACGAACATCAAAGCCAGATAGGGTTTTCACTAATAATTATAGGTTTTCAATAACCGAACCTGATTCGAAAAATTTAAAACTGAATGTGATAACCATTTTAGAAGAACCAATATCGAGTTATCAAAGGATTCAAAATTACCCTTATAACTTTGCTTATTCAACATATAAATAATAAAGGGCAGACTTCCGCTAACATGGTGCAAAAGACTAACATCCAAACCCTTCGG